>CALFHQ010000730.1 GCA_937876385.1 uncultured Pseudomonadota bacterium | reverse complement strand
GCGTGAGGAGCGGGGAGAGATGCGGCAGTGGAAGCGCTCTCGCTTCTTCCCCGAGATGCCGGACTCCCTTCTCATTGACGGACAGGCGGAAGACCGAAAGCCGATGTCCAGAGAGCAGTTGATGGACGCATTTGCCCTCTTTGAAGCGGAAAACAAGATCGATATCGAGGAAGAGTAGCTCCTCTTGGGGGGTCCTGTTTATTTCTTGAAGAATTGCCGCCTCGATTGCTATACTCCGCGCGTGACGGCCCACGAATTCAGCCGCTTTGGAATCTGAGAACGCCGAGGCAAGCCAGCCGGGCGACGCCGACCGGAACGTGTGGCTAAAAGAGGGACAATCAATGACGCAAGACAAGAACGGAGACGATGGCGGAAGAACCTTGATGTTCAACCCCTCCGAATCAGAAGAGTTCCGGAAAGCCATGGAGAAAGAACGGGCGCTCCAGGAACCGCAGGTCGATTCACAAGAGGACGATGCCTCTCCCAAGACCATGATGTTTTCGCCGGGACAAGTCACCGACGCGCTCAAGAAGCAGGCGGCCAACCTGGCCCAGGAGAATGAGCCCAGCACAGAAGACGAGATCCAGTCGGCCAAGACCATGATGTTCTCACCTGGACAGGTCAGCGAAGCGCTCGAGAAGCAGGCGGCCAACCTGGCCCGGGAAAAAGAGCCAGCGACCGAGGAGGAGATCCAGTCATCCAAGACCATGGCCTTCTCTGCAAGTGACGTGGCTGAACACGTGAAGCGTCTGCAGCAGCATGCCGCCGGCGACTCCGGGAACACCGATGAGGAACCCGGAACCTCGACAAGCCCCAACCTGCCCGCCGGGGGGTCCTCGACCCTTTCCTACTCCAAGGACGAAGTGGACAGGTTGCGAGAGGAGCTTGAAAAGAAGAAGTCGGATGGCGGAGAAGATCTCGGCACCGCCCAGACGATGATGTACTCGGTGGAAGACAGCCAGCGCTTGAAAGAAGCCATGGCGATGCTCGAACAGAACAAGGGGGCAGATGCCCAGGCAAGGGACGAAGCCCAGGACCTACTTCGAGAGGCCCGGAAGAACGTGGAGGCAAAGGACAATTTCCAGCCTACCAACCCCTTCGCCGTGCCCCCCCCCGAAGCGGAGGACGCTGGAGGCCCGGATGCGTCGAAGTCCACTCCTGTGACTCAGCCCAGCTCCCCCAAAGCCCCTGCCGGACCGTCCAGGCCGTCCGCCCGTCCCCCTAGACCTGGCGGCCCACGCCCCGGGCGCCCCGGACCTCCTCCCGGGAGACCCGCCGCCCCCGCGGCTCCCAAAGGTCCTCCCACGGTGGGTCCTTCGCTGCCGTACGGTTCGCCCAGCACGACGACCTCCTCCCTCACCGAGCAGGCCTTGAGTGGCGCTGCCAAGAAGGGTGGAGCGCTGAAGGTCTTCAAAGTCCTCGTGGGTGTCGCCGTGGCGGGCGCCGTTGTGGCTGGACTGCTGCACGTCTTTGGCGTGTTCGATCTTCCCTTCGATTTTCTGCCCCGCTTCTAGCGCCGGGCATCTGTTGGACAATCCGACCCAATGAGGACAAGGATGGATCGTGTCTGGGCTCCGTGGCGGATGAAGTACATTCTAGGAGAAAAAGCGATGGGCTGTTTTCTGTGTGAGTCTTCTGAGATAGGGGTCGCAGAAGAGACCCTGGTTCTCCAGTTGACCCCTCACTCCATGGTCATTATGAATCGATATCCCTACACCAGCGGTCACTTGATGGTGACGCCGAGGCGCCATGTCTCAGGGCTTCATCAGTTGGGCAACGAAGAGATGTTGGATCTCCATGAGACCTTGCGACAAACAGTGAAACTTGTGCAGGATTGGGCCACTCCAGACGGGATAAACGTCGGAATGAACCTGGGGAAGGCTGCTGGAGCGGGGCTGGAGGAGCATATCCACTACCATATCGTTCCCAGATTCCACGGAGACAACAACGCCATGAACGTCTTCGGGGAGGTGAGAATCATCCCGGAGAGCTTGATTGAGACGTATCGCCGACTTCTTCCAGAGTTCGAGAAGCTCCAATGATGCATCACATCGGGTTCATCGTCGTGGTGTTCATGCTCTTGGGATACATCACTCTGGAGTATGCACGCTTCAGGCGTTCCTCCAAGCTTCTGTCCTATCCCCGCTCTCGCCTGATTCTCCGCACCATCTCCGGAATCGTGCTGACCTCCCTGGCCTTCTTCCTGTTTTACTGGCGAACCCTGGGACTTGAGCCCAGGACCGGAAACATCCTCGTTTTCTCTTTGATGTTCCTGCTGCTTGGCTTCGTGTTTGCCGATTTTCGACTGGTCTTCTACCAGTACAAGAGGGAACGTGATCGCAAGAAAGAGGAATTCATGGATGAGATGAGGAGGATCATGGAGCAGAGAAGAGATTCGTCGGCGTCACGGGGCGATGAAGATCACTCCTGAACGAGGGGGGACATCCCCCACCTGCAATTGCGAGCTTCCTTCCACCACTTTTCCTTCATCTTCAGGCCACACTTGGCGCCAGTCAGCGGGTTTTGTTGCTTCCAGAACGACCCGAGCTTCCAACGCCGAGGTCGACGAGAAGTTGACCACCACCACCGCTTGATTGGATTCGCTGCGCCGAACAAATGCCATGAGGTTGGAAGCGGTCTTCGAGGTCACCTCGGCAGTGGAAAAATCTCCATGAAGGAGCGCTGAGTTCTCCTTTCTAAGAGTCACCAGGCGTCGGTAGAGGTGCCACAGCGAGTCTGGGTCCGCCTGCATGGCATCCACATTGCGAACTTCGTAGTCAGCGTTTGGAGATTCCCAGGGGGTGGACTGAGTGAACCCCGCCGCTGTTTCGGCCGACCACTGCATGGGCAGCCGCTTGTGCTCATCGGTGAGCTTTGGCCCGTTGCGTTGGCCGATTTCCTGGCCATAGTAAACAAAGGGGAGTCCGGGGAGGGTGAACAAGAGGAGCGGGGCCAACCGAATCGCCGCTTCGTCTTCCTGCAGGCGACTGGCCAGCCTCACCAGATCGTGGTTTGTCAGGAAGGTCCCCGAGACGCTTCCCTCGGCAAACAGCTTTGGATAGCGGCACAGCGCCGCTTCGAGGTCGGCAGGTTCCTCCGCCAGAGCCCCCATCCCAATGCTCTCCATGAAGTCGAAATCGAACACGGCGTCGAGTCCCTTGCCGTTTGCGAGGTAGCCGGCAGCGACGGTGTCTGAGACCCAGGCTTCTCCGAGAAGTAGGGCATCCGGGTGGGTTTTGTGAACGGCTGTAGAGAACTCCCGCCAGTAGTCGAGGGTTTCCGCCGTATCTTGTTGACCGGCTCCCGGGCCGGTCTCCACGAGATAGCGCACAGCGTCCAGTCTAAAGCCGTCTACGTCGTATTCGTCAAGCCAGAATCGGGCAATATCGACCATCTCCTGGCGAACCTCGGGTTCTTTGAAGTTCAAGTCCGGCATCCCTTCCCAGAAGACCCCATAGTACCAGGCACCGGCTTCATCATGCCAGGTGGACCCGGAACCGTCCCAGGGTCGAGGCCAGGTCATGGGGGTCTCGGACCAGACGTACCAGTTGCGTTTTGGATCGTCTCTTCCCTTCGAGGCGAGGAACCACGGGTGCTGGTTGGAGGTGTGGTTCAACACCAGATCAAGGAGAATCCGGATGCCTCGCTTGTGAGCTTCTTCCACCATCCGCTTGAAGTCTTCGGGTGTTCCATAGTCTGGGTTCACGGACCGGTAGTCGGTGACATCATAGCCGTGATAGGAAGGGGACTTGAAGGTGGGCATGAGCCACACGAGGTCTATCCCGAGATCGGTATGAGTGTTGGGGTCCCCATCGTTCAGGTAGTCGAGTTTCTGGGTGATTCCGTTGAAATCCCCCACGCCGTCTCCATCGGAATCGTAGAAGCTCCGCACGAAAATCTCGTAGCCGACGGAGTGGCTGTACCAGGCATCCCGAGGAGCCGTGATGGCAGGACAGGTGTCCCTTTCCACAACAGTTTCCATGCGGGTTTCCTCGGATTGCGCGGTCTCTTGCAAGGGAACATCATCCCGGGACTTCACCGAAGAGCAGGACAGGAGGAGGAGGGCGTAGAGTAGAACGGGACAGAGCTGAAGAAGTTTTGCCATGAGTGGATCTCCCAACGGAACAATGTGTGTGCATGGGGCGCGCAAACCGATTCCCACGGGGCAGAGTCTAGCAGATTCTTTCGGGGGTGTGAAAAGGGAGGACTATTGGCCGGAGGTGAAGGTCTTCTGGCCGGCAGTAACCACGGTAACCACGATGAGTCCAACCACGGCAGCGGCGGCAGCGGAGATGATTCCCACCGTTTTCCAGGTGGAGAGCAGCTCGATTTCGCCGTTTTCAGTGAGCTGATTCTTCATGAAGATGTAGTCACGATCGGAGGCCACAAGCTGGGAGCGGGTGACCTTGAAGTTGTAGGGCGTGATGGGGTATTTCTTGCCATCCGTATCACGAACAAAGAGTCGTGTACCCTGGTTCACTTCAACGGCCTTTCCTTCCTTCGTCGTCAACACCTTGTTGGTGCCTTCATCAGCCGACTGCAATTCCTTGAGCTGGTCCATGGACACATAATAAGTGTTGTAGCAGGCAAAGGATGTCAGCGACAACACCACGAGCAGGGCGACCAGTTTCTTCATCAGTTCCTCCTCATCCGACAACCATGTAATCTGCACAAACTTACTGTATCCGGGAACGCAGTGCAACAGTTTTTTCGGAGCAATCGAAGGGGGCAAGAAGGGCGCTGGAAGCGGCCATCTGGTGAGTCAGTCGGGGAGCGTATCGGGGGGTCCCAGGGGGGGGAGACCGGCCATTCCACGCACACGGTCGGCGGTCGAGTAGAACGGTTCTTCCCCTCCGAGAACGAGGAAAATGGTGTCGTCCCCAGCCACTGTCCCCAGCACCCCACGCACCTGCAGTTTGTCTAAAGCCAGCGCACATGGTTGCGCACTTCCCGGGGGAGTTCTGATCACGAGAAGGTTGAGGGACAGTTCAACGGACACGACCAACTCGCGAAACCGGCTTTGGTGGTGTCCCTGCCCATCCATCTGTCCCGACGCCAGCACGTACCTGGAGCCGTCTTGATGGGGCACCTTGATAATCGCCAACTCCCTGAGATCCCTGGACAATGTAGCCTGGTTGGCCACAATGCCCAATTCCGAGAGCCGCTCTCTCAGTTGGTTCTGGCTCGAAATCAACTCTCTTTGTACAAGCTCCAGCAGAAGCTTGCGCCGCTTGTCGCGGCCTGTCGCTCGCTCCACCATGTGCTACCTCAATCAGTCAAGCTCTCGCCTCACTCCCTTGTCAATCGCCTCGCAGCCAATCACGATGTCGTAGAGGCTGTTTTGCAATGTCCTGAACCACTTCGGGCGGGCGGTATCAATGTACTCGCGTTCTTTGAAGAAGTGATTCAGATCTTTGAATCCGTGGCTCTGGAGAATCCGTTCGTAGATCTCCAAGGTAACCGCTTTTTGTTCCTGCAGATCCTTCAACAGGTCGTAGGGGTCCCTCAAAGTCACCACAGCGCCCACGGGGTCAAAGTCCCGGTTGGCCTTGCACGCCATCTCTTCGTACGCAGCCTTGAAGTTGTTGAGACGCTGTTCAAAGGGATCTACGCGCTTTGGTTCCTGCTTCTTTACCGGCTCTACTCTGGCCGGAGCCGGTGCCTGTTTGGGAGAGGCCGAACACGCGCCCATGGCGACCAACGCCAACATCCATACCCAGCTCTTCTTCATCTTTTCTCCTCCGTCATTGTCCACATGCCCCGTCAGTTTGCGGGATCTCGATTTGTTGCATCGGGTCGATATCAGTGTGGCGAATTCTTTTCCAAGCTAGCCAGATACACCGCAACTTGACTCCAAACCGAAGAGCGCCAGAAGTGCTCCAAGGCCGCCAGCTTGTCGGTGTAACTGGGGCGCTCCCTCAGCACCATGGCCACCTGGTAGGCGACTTTGGCAGCTTCCGGAATCACCCCCACCACCTTCTTCGCCTGGGCAGCATTCTCACGAGCCTTCTCCTCGGCCAGCGAGAGCGTTGCGATGAGGGCCTTTTCTCTCGATACCCCCACAATCTCCCCGTCCTCACCCATCTTCACTCCGATGGAGTAGAAGGTGGCAACCAGCGCCGACGACGCAAAGAACGAAGAGAGGGCACCAGCGAGTTTGGCCAGGTCAGCGGGAAGTCCGGTGGCAGCGTACCCCATCTTTCCGCTATCCGGGAGCTTCAAGTTGAACTGCGCTGTTCGGTAGTTGTGCTCCTTGTCCAACAAAACGGCGGTCACCGCTTCCCGAGTTCTTCCGGCCTTTTGAGCCACTTCGCTCACGAAAATGGCGTCAAAATACTCCACATTGGCGGAGGCGGCCCCCTGGAACAGGGTAGCCACGTCGGAGAGATGAACGAGGGTGGTCTTTTTGCTGCCTTTCTCCAGCCCCATCAACGCCACCGTGTCCAGAGCCATCTGTGCATTGACTTCCACAGCGGCTATTTCCTCAAGGGGCTTGAACAGCCCCCAGAACAGGTTCATCACCTCTTTGGGAGGAGCCCCTTTGTCCAGGGCCTTCACCATCTTCTCCTTGACGTCGGCAAACTGCGCTCGAGCAAACTGCTGAGACACCACCGCCGTCACGGCCGCTTCGTAGGCGTCCAGTAGTGCGATGGTCTGTCCCACGGTAGTCGGTGACACCTGGGACAGCGAAGCAAACACGCTGCTCAAGATACCGTTTGTGGCGTTCTCCACCTCGGTGAAGACACCAATGGCCTTTACCGGATCTCCGGCGGAGAGTTGTTGCACCATGGCCGACCAGAGGAAGATGCTTCGAGAGCTGATATATGCTTCCACCGCTCGTCGATACGCTGCGGCCACGAGCCCTTCTTTAAGCAACGCCTGCGCATCATCGTAGGTGTTTCCGGTTTTCGTCCAGAACTTCTCAAACTCCTTGAAGACTTCGAACTTCGCTGAGGCCGAGTAGGCTTCTTGACTTCGAGCCAGCCAGGTCTCCGTCTTTCGGCGAAGAAGATCGAAGGCCTCTGTGCTGAGGGCCATTTCACTGCGGCGCACCGCGGTGATTCGACCAAAACGCTGCCCCGTGAGGCAGTAATAGGCCTGGTTGAGGTCCTCGACCTCCCTCCCCTCTATTCCGACCTCGTCGGCCAACACCTGCAGGTCCACCCGCTTCCCCGACCCCGCTTGCTCTTCAAAACGCTGCCCCACGGGATAACAGAACCGATGTTTTCCCATGCGCGCCGAAGCCTTGAGCTTTTCGGCAACTCCGCCAACGGGACCGATGGTACCGTCGGGGTTGATGGTGCCGGTCATGGTGGCATCGTCGAGAATCGTGTGCCCCTTCAGTGCGGCCATCACGGCCACGGCGAACAGTCCACCGGCTGAGGGGCCGTCTACTCGGGCTGACAAGGTCTCGGTTTCCACAGAATATCGGTAGTCCAGCGGGTTCTTGCGAGCCTGCAACGTTCCAGTCAGCGCGGCGACCCACATGGCCGCACGCCAGGTTTCTCCGGTGCCTCCGGGTTTGGATTCGAAGACACCCACGTGCATTCCGGTGGTGCTCTTCTCGACTTTCAGGATGGCGTGGCTGGCCCCACCTTCCATGTCTCGTCCGTTGGATGCCCCTTTGACCCAAAGAAAATCGACGTCCACTTTTCCGCTGCCGGGCTGGGGTCCACAGGAGATCGCCAGCAGTATGAGAACAAATAGCACAGTCCAACGCTGAAACATGAAACTCCTCCAGATTCCTTACCAATCCCCTCTCAAAGATAACCTCCCCCAATGCCCCGTGTAAAGCCCTGTCATTGGTCTTCTTCCACCTCGCGAACCTCGGCGTCGAAGCCCCCTTCCTGCAAACGCACCTTGACACGATCTCCAGGGGTCACGTCCTTGGACGAACGCACCAGCTTCCCTGAGGAAGTCTGAACCAACGCGTACCCGCGTTTCAGGGGCCCGGTGGGAGCAAGCCCCGACAGGCGCGCCTCGAGGTGTCTCAAACGATGGGACCGATTCTCCAACACCCGCGCCATTTCAGAATCCAGCCGTTCCCCCAGCCTCAGCCCCCTCTGCATGGCTCTCTCCAGCAGGTGGGCCGGGTGACGCTGGGTCAACTCCTGTCGCATCGAGGCTATTCTCCCGTCCAGTCGATGAAACTGCCTCTCTGCAGCAGAATCGAGCCCCGCTGCGACATCCCCAAGGCGCTGTTCAAATCGAGACATCATGCGATCCGCTGTGACGTTGAGGAGGTCTCGCTGCTTGTCCAGGGTCCCTCGCAGGTCCACCAGCAACGGCACCACCAGTTGCGCGGCCCCCGTAGGAGTGGGCGCTCGGCGGTCCGCCACCAGATCGCAAAGGGGAAAGTCGGTTTCGTGGCCCACCGCGCTCACCACCGGCGTGCGGCAGTTGGAAATGGCTCGAATCACCGCCTCATCGCTAAAAGGAAGGAGGTCTTCGAAGGCCCCACCTCCTCGCCCGATGATGATCACGTCCACCAGGTCATCAGCGTCCAATACCTCCAAGCCTCTGACCAGATCGGTGACCGCACCTTCCCCCTGCACGCTCGCCGGGTAGATGCGGATATGACTGGGATAGCGCTGCTGAATGGTCTCCAACATGTCCTGAATGGCCGCCGAGGTCGGAGACGTGACGATCCCGATGCAGCGAGGGACCACCGGAAGAGGCCGCTTTCGAGACTCATCCAGCAAACCCTCCGCTTCCATCTTCTTCTTCAACGCCTCCAGTTTCTCAAGGAGGGTGCCCTTCCCATCTGGACGCATCTGCTCGATGAGCAACTTGTAGGCGCCGTGGGGAGGATAGACGTCCAGACGGCCGTGGCAGACTACCTGGAGGCCGTCACGCATCTCCGCTGGAGTCATAGCCAGAAAACGCAGTCGGTTGCGGAAGACAACGGCGTTTATGCGAGCCTCATCGTCCTTCAACGTCAAGTACACGTGTCCAGAAGAGTGTCGCTTCAACCCGACAATCTCACCACTGACCCAGATGTCTGAGAAGCCTCTCTCCACCACCTGTTTGATCTGGCCCGTGAGTTGGCCAACCGAAAGAATACGTTCGTTCATCCAAACCTCGATTCCGACGAAAACCTCGCGATGTAGCCGCAGAGGACAATACTAAGACAAGTCCTGACGAAAGGCCACAACAGCCTCCGAGACTTCAGCCCAATCCCTCCGGGACATGTAAACTTTTTCCACATGTTGCAACCTTGCTCTTCTGTACGTAGACTGCTTCCAAACCGACAGGAGCGCGGCCATGAAACATTCAGCACTGCTCGTCCTTTTTGTTCTTGCAGTTCCGTTGACAGGGTGCGGCGATCGAGACCCCCGCCTTGAGGAATGGAACCCCCTCTCACAGCCCTGGTTCATCGGCGACCAGGTGGTCTACCACGACACGACGTTCGACGAGTTGCTGGTTCTGGAAGCCAGGCGAGAACAGAGCTCTTTGACTTACCGCCGCATCCCTATCCCCGAGGGGTCCACCCGGTGGGTCACCTTGGACAAGAGCGGCAAGTTGCTCCTGCGCCAGGCGGAAGACAACCTGATCACGCTGGTGGATCTGTCGGCGGGAACCATGGAAGAGCTGGAGATAGCAAGCCCCTACGACCGAATTGAAGCCAGCGAAGACGCCAACGCCATCGCCATGTATTTCAGCGAAAATGCCACTGGAAACGATGCCAACCCCTTCTTGAACAAGGCAGAGGTGTCCTTCCTCGACCTGGCCGCTACGCCGCCTAAGGTCGTTCGCCGGGTCATCCCAACCTATGGTGGTGCCCCCCTCGGAGTGCAACTTGCTCCCCCCGTCATGGCGTCGGGAAAGACTCGCCGTTTGGCCTTTGTTCGGTGGAATTCCTCTCTGTCGGTGGTAGACGTGGACAAGCCCGATGCGGCCCCTGTGGAGATTCGGCTGAAGACCCCGGACAGCTCCAACACGGTGGTTCCAGGGAATCTTCAGTTCTATGTGGAAGAAGGGGTCCTTCGGGTTCTCTTCATCGCTGGCGGAACCAACGACCTGTACATGGTTGAAATTGACGTCGCCAACTTTGCGTCGGGTGGAGCCGGTGTTCTTCTCAACCTGTTCCCGACGGCCTCGGGTGCCGAGGTGTTTGCCCCCTACGAAGATCGAGATGGCAAGTTGGCCGTCATCGTTCTTTGTCGCACGGGACATTCCGTCGCGGTGGTTCATCCCGACAGCTCTGAAGTGGAGTTGTACGCTCTGGACATCGCCCCACGGCACCTTCTGCTGACGAGCCTCACCATGGAAGACAGTGGAATCATGGAGAACGTGGCTGTCGTGGCAGATGTACAAGGAGGGGCACAGACCTACTACATCGTTCAGTTGGATCGGTTGGTGGAGAAGAAGAGCAAAGCGCTGCTTCGATTCAGCGTTCCATCCCCCCTGTCGAATCTGTGGTTGTTGGGAGATGGACGCCACGCCCTGGCCTTCCACGCGTACGGTTCAAGCTCCCTGTCTCAGGTGGATCTGGAGAGTGGCTCCGTGGTTTCCCTGGGCTATTCCATGGAGATCCGCGCCCAGCAGATGGACGCAGCAATGCGGACGCTGTATGCAGTTGGGGTCCAGAACGGTAAGAGCTACTTGGTCTCCATCGACGCCATCAGCCTGGAGGTCAATTCCGTTCGCCTTCCGGGCAACCAGCCCCCCTCCGCTCTTCACCTGCTGGAAGACGAGGACCTCATTGTCCTGTCGGACAGCGACGGTGAGTTGCTGTGGATTTCCCCCCTTCAACCGGAAGCACCCGAAGAGATCGTTGAGTTCGTCTTGCCATCTCTGACGGGCTTGGAACATTAGGAGGTTGACCATGAAGACGACATCCTGTCTGGCACTCACGATTCTCCTCCTGGTTGCGGCCCCATCGGTGATGGCGGCTCCCATTGAAGAACCCGTTGCCGGTGAAGGGGCCGAGAAGCCTCTCAGCGACAATCCATGGGAAGTGAACCTGGTTCTGGGCACACAGTTGATCCAGAGCACCGATTACGCCCTGGACTACTTCTCCGACAACGATTGGGTAACCAGCGCTCGATTTGGCATTGAGGTGGAGACCCTCACCGATCTCTTCATTCAGCCGGCGTTTGTTTACGGCTCCCTGGAGAGCACGGTGTTTGACCGCTTCAACAGCAACTACTCTTTCTACCGATTCGAATTGACCATTCGCAAGGGGATTGCGATAACCCCCTGGTTTCGGCCCTACGCCTCGATCACTGGAATGCTCATCTGGAACGAGGCATCCATCGACAACGGCGGGACCTCCTTGCGCCACGAAGACTCCCTCGATTCTCCATGCTTGGGAGGACGCGGAGCCCTGGGTTTGGAGTTGATTCTTCCCCGATCGATTATGCGCTCGACCTCCCTGGGGAAATCGTTCCTCCGAGATTTCACCTTCTCCCTGGCCTTCGAGGCCGGGTACTCGCTGCAACAGGATTTCGAACTGGGCTCAGTCAGTCACGACACGACAACCGTCGAAGATGTCGGGTCCCTCACCGCCGGAAGTCTCGATCTGGGCACCCTCTCCATGAATGGGTGGTTCATGTCCGTTGATTTCCGACTGCTTTTTTGATGGGAGGCACCATGCGAACACGAATGTTGATTGTTGCGATTGTGATGCTGGGTGGTTGGACCTTCCTGGGGTGTGGCTCGGACATGTCGGACACGGCAGTGGAGGGGCCAAACGGGGCATCCAACGACTATGGCGAGGAACCCGGTAGGCAGTATTCGGATGCGTCATCCTCTTCTGACAGCTACGTCCCAGCCCAAGAAGAGGAGATGGACTTCGACTTCCAGGCGCCCCAGGCCAGCGAGCACTATGTCTACGTAGCGGCCACGGCGAGGGACTCCCTGGTGCGTATCAACGCAGAGACCCTGGACATCCGGCTCATTCCCGTGGGCGGAGCACCGACCCAAGTGGCAACCCTCCCTGCCGGAGATGTCGCTGTGGTGCTCAACAGCGGAACCGATGACCTCTCCATCGTCCGCTCCACCGAAGAGTCGGACGACGTGACTACCCTGGAAATCCTCCCGCACCTGAACACCATCGAGATCTCCCCGGACGGTCGCCACGCAATCGTCTTTTACAACCACAAGCGTGCAGAACAATACGACCCCGTGGGAGACCTCCAGACCATTCTCGTCATCTCTTTGACCGACGGAAATGAAGCGGTAAGCCGAGTCAGCACCGGCTTCCACCCCACCGATGTGTTCTTCCACGACTCTCTCCCGATGGCCTATCTCATCACCGACGATGGTGTTGGAATCCTCGACCTGGAAGACACCCAGGACGGGGACATCACCCCGGTCGTAGC
>CALFHQ010000729.1 GCA_937876385.1 uncultured Pseudomonadota bacterium | reverse complement strand
CCCCAAGGGATTGAATTCGAGTATCCGTGGCGAAGGACTCGGCGGGGAACAGACAAACAACCGCTACTGCAGCAATAACGCCCTTGAACCAGCGCATGGAAGCCTCCTTTGTGAGCATGGGAAGAACACATCCTTGGAAATAGCATACCCACCACCAATCGGTCAATCTTCTCCACTACCTCCGGGTGCTCCCCGGTTCCGCCAAATCACCCCCAAGGAGGCCGACTCGGCCAAAGATTTTCCTTGAAAAGAGCCTTAGAGATCCTATAGTACGATGACCAAATGGGCCGTGCGCTCAACCCGCACTGATAACCCGCTTTGGATTGAAACGACCTAAAGGGGATTGATGATGACAGACAAATTCGTATTCAAGTTCGCTCCCGATGACAGTGAAGGAAATGCTTCCATGAAGGAACTCCTCGGAGGCAAGGGAGCCAATCTCGCCGAGATGTGTGGCCTCGGCATTCCCGTACCGTCGGGGTTCACCATTTCTACCCAGGTCTGCACCCACTACTACAAGAACGACGACACATATCCCGCAGGCCTCGAGGCCAACGTGGAAGAAGCTATCGCCTTCGTGGAAAAGAAGATGGGCGCCGACTTTGGGTCCAACGAGAACCCCCTCCTCCTCTCCGTTCGCTCCGGTGCTAGAGTCTCCATGCCCGGGATGATGGATACCGTCTTGAACCTCGGACTCAACGATGAGGCCGTGGAAGGACTGGCCAAGCAGACCGGTGACAAGAGATTCGCCTACGACGCTTACCGACGCTTCGTTCAGATGTATGGCGACGTGGTCATGATGGTCCGAGCCGAAACCGAAACCGATCACGACCCCTTTGAAATTGAATTGGACAAGATGAAGAAGGCCCGCGGCATTGAAACCGACGTTGAATTGGGCTGGGAAGACCTCAAAGAGTTGGTCGCAACCTTCAAGAAGATCGTCTCGGACAAAGCCGGGCGAGAATTCCCCAACAACCCCAAAGAGCAACTCTGGGGAGCCATCGGCGCCGTGTTCGGTTCTTGGATGAACGAACGAGCCGTCGTGTATCGCAAAATGAACGGCTTCTCCGACGATTGGGGAACCGCCGTCAACGTCCAGGCCATGGTCTACGGGAACATGGGAACCGATTGCGCAACCGGCGTTGGCTTTACCCGAGACGCTGCTACCGGCGAAAACCGACCCAACGGCGAATTCCTTATTAACGCCCAGGGCGAAGACGTCGTGGCCGGAATCCGAACAGGACTCCAACTCACCCTCAATGACTCCCTGAAGTGGGCAAAGGACAGCGACATCAGCGAGGAAGTCCGAAAGGACAAGTTCCCCTCCCTTGAAGAATACATGCCCGAAGCCTTCGCCCAACTCATGGCCATCTACAAGAACCTCGAGAACCACTACCGGGACATGCAGGACGTCGAGTTCACCATCCAGCGACACAAGCTCTACATGCTCCAGACTCGAAGCGGAAAACGCACCGGCTTTGCCGCTGCCAGAATCGCCGTGGACATGGTAGACGAGAAGATCATCACTCCTCAGGAAGCACTCCTGAGAGTGGAACCCGACCACCTCGAACACCTCCTCAAACCCATCTTCAACGTGGACTCCAAAAAGAAGGCTCTCAATGACGGGCGACTCCTTACCCGTGGACTCCCCGCAGGCCCCGGCGCTGCCACAGGACGAATCGCCTTCTCCGCCGGCAAAGCCGCTACCATGTCCGTCGATGGAATGGGAGATGTCCTCCTGGTTCGCCACGAAACCTCACCCGAAGACATCAAGGGGATGAAGGTATCCAAAGGAATCCTCACCGCCCGTGGTGGAATGACCTCCCACGCAGCCGTCGTCGCCCGACAAATGGGCAAGGTCTGCATCGTCGGTTGCTCCACCGTCGAAATCGACTACAAGGCCAGTGAAATGGTCATCAACGGAAAGACCTTCAAAGAAGGGGATTGGCTCTCCCTCGACGGATTTGCCGGCCAGGTCATCGCAGGCAAGGTCGAAACCATGCCCTCCGACGTCCAGCGCGGTCTGGACGAAGGACTTGACCCCAACGCCAACGACGACATCTACTACCACTACAGCAAGCTCATGGAGTGGAGCGACGAATTCAAGCGCCTCGACGTTCGCACCAACGCCGACGAACCGGGAATGGCACTTCAGGCTCGCAAGTTCGGCGCCGTGGGCATCGGACTGTGCCGAACCGAGCACATGTTCTTTGGCGGCGTCCGAATTAAGGCCATCCGAGAAATGATCCTCGCTGACAACGTGGAAGAACGAGAGAAGGCCCTGGCCAAACTCCTCCCCATGCAGCGAGAAGACTTCTATGGCATCTTCAAAGCCATGGACGGATATCCCGTAACCGTTCGAACCCTCGACCCCCCCCTCCACGAGTTCCTTCCCCATGAAGAAGAACAAGTGGCGGAAATGGCCGAAGAAATGGGCGTGCCGGTGAGCAAAGTCCTTCACAAAGTGAGGCAGCTCAGTGAATCGAACCCCATGCTTGGACACAGAGGCTGCCGACTCGGCAACGTCTACCCCGAGATCACCGTGATGCAGGCGCGAGCCATCATGGAAGCGGCCGTCAAGGCCACTAAGGAAGGGTTCAAGGTCTTCCCGGAAATCATGGTGCCCCTCGTTGGCCACGTCAACGAACTCAAGCGACAGCGTGAGATCATCGTCAACACCGTGGAAGAAGTCCTCAAGGAATCCGGAACCCAGCTCAAGTACATGGTCGGAACCATGATCGAGCTGCCTCGGGCCGCCCTCACGGCTGACCAGATTGCAACCGAGGCGGAGTTCTTCTCCTTCGGCACCAACGACCTCACACAGACCACCTACGGCCTGTCTCGGGACGACGCCGGGAGCTTCCTCCCCTTCTACGAAGAGAACAACATCTTCCCCAACGACCCCTTCCAGTCCCTGGACCGGGACGGTGTTGGCCAGTTGGTGAAGATTGCAGCCGAGAAGGCCCGCTCGGTCAAAGAAGGAATGAAACTCGGAATCTGCGGAGAGCACGGCGGTGACCCCAGCTCCATCGAGTTCTGCCACATGGTAGGCCTCAACTACGTCTCTTGTTCCCCTCCCAGAGTCCCCGTGGCACGTCTCGCCGCTGCCCAGGCAGCACTGAGAGAGCAGAAACAATAACCACCTATTCACACCGCCGCCGGCCTCGCCAGCGGCGGTCAACCCTTCCTTGCAATCCCACAAACGCGACGATATAGTACGGCACGAAGACCTGACCGCAACGCCGACCCTTGTACGAAAGGCAACTTGATGCTCTTTTTCCAGATCCTGCTAATCGTGGCCCTCGGCTTCGTCTCTGCCCTCGCTGTGGTCGCTTTTGGAGCAGACTCCGTAGGTGAGTCTTCCATACTTCCTGTGGCCCTCATCGCAACCCTCACTCTCCTGGCCCTGGCACTGCGTCTGACCTACGGGTTCAAGCGCCGAGTCGCCCGCATGCAGAGGACCTTGGAACGGGTCCGGGACGGGAACGTCGCAGTGCGCTGCGAACGAGACACCGATGAAATGGGAGCCCTGGGGCAACGGATCAACGAAGTCCTCCAGCAGCTAACCGACCTCAACGTGGACGTGATCGATACCGACCGCGAACTCCAGTTCACCCAGCAAGAGCTAAAACTCAAAGAGGAAATTGCCGAGAAGGGGCGCCTCCTCGAAGCCACCAACCTCCAACTGGAAGAGCGAATTCGAGAGATGAGCCTCCTCTTCTCCACCAGTCGAGCGCTGAGCGTCTCTCTCGAACTCCCCGAACTCCTCCGTTCCCTCTGCGCCGTCGGGGAGCAGAGCCTGCGCATCGACCGGTTCGCCGTTCTCGTATTCGACGAACGCTCGAAGTCCCTCCAGGTGAAGGCGAGCTTCGGATTCGCCGACCAATCCTCCGAGATTCACGATATGTCTTTGTATTCCGGAGAAGGGGTCTCAGGCACTGTCTTCGAGAACCGCCGCATGATCCTCATCAGCGACCTGCAAAACGACCATCGGTTCCTTCACTTCCGAGGGAAGGTCCCACTGCAGGGAAGCCTCCTGGCCCTGCCACTGGTTGCTGGAGAAGTGTGCGTGGGGGTCGCCCTGTTCCACCGAGACAAGATCAATTCCTTCCAGTTTGACGAGGTCGGGCTCTATCACATCATCGCCAACCAGATTGCCAGCGCCGTGGAGAACGCACTTCTCTACCAACAGACCCGAGAGTTGGCCACCCACGACGAGTTGACCGGACTGTTCAATCGCAGAGTCCTTGAAACACGCTTGGAGATGGAGTGGGAGCGGTTTCGACGATTCGACATCACCCTCGCCTTCATCATGGTGGATGTGGACTTCTTTAAGCGCTTCAACGACGAATTCGGACATCTCCTGGGAGACCGAGTGCTTCGCCAGGTAGGCCAACTTGTGCCGGAACAGGTGCGAAAGGTGGATACCGTAGCTCGATACGGCGGTGAAGAGTTTGCCGTTCTGCTCCCACGCACCAACAAGGTGGAAGCGGCCGCAGTGGCAGAGAAGCTTCGAGCGGCCGTGGCCTCCCTCGCTATCAGACCAGACAATCGAGACGAGGACATCGGAATCACCATCTCGGTGGGTGTCGCCTCAACCGAAGAC
>CALFHQ010000728.1 GCA_937876385.1 uncultured Pseudomonadota bacterium | reverse complement strand
AGCCCCACGAAAAAAGTAGGTTTTCGGGTAACTTTTTTAGACAATCCAACCGGGGCTCGCTCTACTTATGCATGGGGGGTTAGCGTCACCACAGCCGACACTGTGAAGCGTTTGCCCCTTCGGACGTACAGAATCATTCCCCAACAACGTCCGTCGCTGTCGAGGCGTCTGCTTCGTCTGAGGGCTCACCGCACGGCCAGCTTGGTAGGTTGACGTAGGTTGTTGTGGCGTCGTGGTGCTTTGATCCTCCATACAGCCTATCTCGAAGGTAGTGGTCGAACGTACAGAAAAAGTCACCGCTGTTTGTGGAAGTCTCGTAGCACTCGAATACCTCTCCGCTTTCAACCACACACATCGAACCGTCCGAGGATCGGTAGTAGAATTCAAACGTGACATCCCATGATTCCCAGTACTCCTCCCACATCACCCCGTCAACCATCGAAGCAGCCAGCACTTCGGCCTGCTCCTCTTCCGGGTAGTCTGCCAGCAAGGTCGGGCCGCCCTCCCCTCCTCCGCTACAACCGACCAACAACAACGCAAGGACCAACCATCTCATTTCTCCCTCCCGGCCATTGGTGCTGCAAGTGTGAGCATTCGTTGAACCGTTGTAGGCTATTCCAGCCAGAAAAGCCGGGGCTAGTTTGACTCGGAGGGGGTTGTCAGCAATTCGAATGCCGTCAGGATAAGTTTCTGGAGCCCAGAGATTTGGCCGGCCGAGTCAACGTAGACCCTGGACACACCGAATACCTGCGGCGCTTCTTCAACCTCGAACCCAGGGCACATGATTCGGGCCTCCTCGACAGGCACCATAGTGACCAGGTTCTTCCGTTTGGAATCACCGAAGAACCGGACGAACCAGCGCTTAGGTCTCTGGTGCGAGATGTTGAAGTAGTTTGTCGTGTCCCTGTAGATCAACTCTTCTGGGGGGCAGCCTGTCCCGCTCACACAGATATCTTTGACGACGTCGTACACGGCCAGTTCCTCATCGGTCGTTACGACCCCCTTTCTCGGGGCGGCGGGTTCGGGTTCGGGCTCGGGTTCTCCGAGGGCTGGCTGAGTCTCCGGAACCGAACTGAGAGAAAGCATCCGGCTTCTCAGGTTGTCAATGAAGTCATCGCTCATCGCTTTGATAAGGGCGGGATCGACTGCTTCCTTGGCAATGCGAGTCAGCCTCTCCATTACACCCACAGTCCGTTTGCCCTTGTAAATCCCGTCGGACAGCCACTTGACGAATTCCTCGTTCTCTTTCGGGGCACGGAGAGCGTTCGCCAGTTTGTCAACCATCGCCTGCCGGAACTTGGCGTTCTCAGCATCCTTGACCAGGGTGTCAGCATTGAAAGCATCCCGGTGGAATCGCGCGAGTTCGGCGGCGACCTTCTTCCAGTCCGTCTTTTCGTCGTCCAGTGCGAAGCAGTAGAAGGGGTCGCGATCCATTACGTTCTGGTTTTCCAGGTCACCGTAGAAGAGGAAGTGGCAGCCGTCGGTCATGATTCCGAAATGGAGGTCGGGAATCTGGGCAATGTACCGGGCAAGTTGCCGGGATTTCGCACGAAGGTCAGCGCCGAGGGCTTTGACTTCAATCACAAAACGGGGATGCTTTCCGGATGGATCGAAGATGGCGAGATCCATCTTGTCGGGATTCTTGGCACCGTCCCCTTGCACAAACGAGGCTGAGTACTCCCTCCGAACCTCTCTAGGGCTGTGTGCGTTGTATCCGAGAAGTTGTACTAGCGGTATGACGAATGCAGCCTTCGTTTCCGCCTCGTTACTGATGAACTCCTTCTCTGATTCGAACTTTGCCGCGAGCTCAGCAAGATGTTGTGCGTCAATCATGTGCCGTCCTCCCTGTAAGAATTATTTCCGAGATTACTGCTCAAGCTACGACGGTGTCAAGTGTTCTGAGCGGGGTGGCATTTGCATCTGCATCTGTGCTTCATGCATGTCCACGAAGATATGCCGACGCTCATTAGGCGAGTTCATGATTCTGGACTCGACGCCGCGGATACCTTCCCTATACCCCCCCGCACAAAAGTGGGTGTGTATATTGAACCCACCTCGACGGCCCAGGGGGGGGTCCGGGGTCCACTTAGACGCCCTTCCCTGCCCAGGAGCGCACGAAACACGCCAGCCTATACACTGGCCCTGCGTTCGCCGCTTTCGTTCGTTGTCGGGCACGGAAGGGCGGTTGTCGCTGCCTGGGAGTGCTGTTGTCGGTGGAGTGTGGGAGTGCTAGCCAGGTGGGTTTGTCTTCAGGTCTAGTTCTCCATCCGAAGTCCACCGTTTCGCCGGTACTCTGCCGCCATCGTATAGTCGTCCATTCTCCTGATAACCTCTTCGCTAGTCGGTTCATGCCCTGTCGAGCGTAAATCGCCGTTCGATGCCATCCCTAGTGCAGTTACCAGCGTAGACACCCTACCCAGAAGCCACAAAATATCGTCTGTGGCAGGAACAGCGACGTATGCGCCGTAATCGTCTCGGGGCTCCTTGGTTGCTCTCTCCACTCGCTCCAGTATCTCGTCTAGCCTTCCCATCATTCACCCCCACTCGAAAACTGTTGTTGTTCCATCTCCTCTTCCCATCTCGAAAAGCTCCAGCCCTTCGGGTGCCAGTCGCCAATCAGCCACGCCTGAAAGTTCGTAGACACTCCCGCAAGCCCGGGCGGGTCTTTGCCCGCCATGCACTCGACGCAGTACTTGGCGAACCTCTCCAGGCGCTCATGCGTCTCCAGGTGCATTGCCATCGCTGACAGCCGTCCCTTGTAGCCGTTGCCCCTGGGTGCTCTCGCTTGCGCCGTTCCTGGTACTTTGTTCCATGTGGCCGTTACGTCCGCTGGTGTCATTTTCTCCAGACCGGCCCCAAGAGGGGCACCCTGCTTGTTCTGTTCTGTCTCATGTTCTTGGTGTTGTTGTTGGTCTTGTTCCTGTTCTTGGGCGCAGACCCTCTCAGGGAGAGTCCCCGGGAGAGTCTCAAGGGCGGGGGCGGAAGTGGGTTTCGAGTCTCCAAGGTCAAGCGCGGTTGCGCTTGGTGAACCCTGAAAGACTGTCCTTCGGACCCACTCTGGAGCGCACTGGTTGTTTAGGTCTCGAAGCGCGCCCTTCTCGAAGCTCGCTCCGCTGCCTTGCACTCCGACGAATCCTGGGAATGCTACCCACCTGTCTTTGTAGACAACTAGGTTAGTTGGGCACAGTTCTTCGAGCCACTCCTCCACTTGCTCTTCAGTTTCGCCAAATTCCCCCGCCAGCCCAGCCATGCCGAAACGAATAGCTCCCCCGGTTGCAAGTCTTGGGTGAGCCAACACCGAAGCAAAGAGCCCACGGGCTCCCATGCTAAGGCGCTCCGTTGTGTCGTCGCTGAAGGTGCCGACAAGGAAATGTCGATAGTTTCTTCCCATGTCTTTGGTTCCTTGGCGCACACCGCGCCCTTGGGCAAGGGAAGGGAGAAGGGTCAGCCCCGAAGCCCCCCACCCTTGCACTATTTTGTCACTACTCAGTCAGATTTTTCTTGAATCCTGATTGCGATGTGCGATACTGAAGCCCGCTGAGGTTCTGTAAAGCACAGAGGCGTTTGTCGCTCCAACGACAAGCGCTTCTTTCGCGTCAAGGTCAAGCCGTCTGTTCATGGTGCACCGTCTCCTCCGTTGTGTTGTTGAAGATTCGCCCTTCGAGGAAGGCTTCAAGATCCTCGGGTCGATAGACCACCCGCCCCCTCATGCCGCCGTACCGGATGTAACGTGGGCCGGTTCCTAGATACCTCCACTTTCGAAGGGTCTGGACACGGATGCCAAGCCGGTTCGCTGCCTCTGCCGAGTTCACTACTGTTGTTGCTGTTGCCACTCTTCACCTCCGTAGCTGCGGGCGTCATTGCCCGAGGTTGCTCTAAGGCGTGCCAGGTAGGGGTGTTGACCACCACTGCCGCCCTTACTCTCTATGGTGTGTAGGTCTCGGTTTCCGTCAAGGAAAGACGCGGGCCTCACTCGTAACGACCTGTAATCACAGAGGAACCCCAGAAGAATATCTCAGGCAGACCTGTCCGTCTTCTGCGGGGAGTTTCCGGAAGTGGTCGATTGAAGTTGGCCTGGCTGTAGGGCGGTGCGCTGCTTTTCAGCTACTTCGCTTTCGGAAAATTCAGGAGTTGCCCTCTTGCGCCTTCGATGGCGGGCCGAAGATCCTCCAATCCGAGGGGGGCATAGTGTCTCTCAGTGACCCGGATGTCCGAGTGTCTCAGCAGTTTGCTTGCAATGTGAAGTCCGGCGGTTTGGGCTAGGCGCTTGCCGAACGTACGGCGCAAGTCGTGAATGGTAGCCCCTTCGATTTCTGCGGTTCGCTTCAACGAATCCCACTGCTTCGTCAAGTTGTGACGGTGTGTCGAGGGTCTCACAGGGGACGGGACAACATGGTCACCTTCGCGCGGAATTTCGCGTAGGAAGTCCACCACTCCAGAGACGAGTGGAATTGTTTGGGAGCGCTCTGACTTGGTGCGTGGAATCTTCCAGGCCCGTTGCTCGAAGTCAAAATCCTCCCATCGGGAGCGGAGCACTTCCGAAAGCCTTGCCCCGGTGTTCAAGAGGAGAACGAAGGCAGTTTTGACCGCCGGGTCGTCCAGTTC
>CALFHQ010000727.1 GCA_937876385.1 uncultured Pseudomonadota bacterium | reverse complement strand
CCCAGCTCAATGTCGGCCTTCCGGGTCAGGCGGTCATCGCTGTAAACCGTGGGGCAGAACCATACTTCCAATTCGGGGTTGGCCTGCCGAAGGTCGTCGAGAATGGCGTTCACCGTTGCCACGTGCATGGCCCCGAGCTGTCCGTCGATGGCTCCAATCCCCTCGAATTCGATGTCGTCGGCTAAAAGCACTACCCCCTGCACTCCCAGATCCACGAAACGCAACAACTTCTCCCTCAAGATGGAGTAGTCATCCCCCGATTCGTCATAGTCCACAAAGGGGCTGATTCCGAAATAGAACTTCACCGAAAACCGGTCCGCCACCTCGGCCAGTCGAGCAAAACCGGCCATGGTGTCCTCAGGGTAGGGTTCTCGCCAGCGACCGCGGTGTAAGTCGTCGTTTTTGGGAGCGTAAATGTAGCTGTCCACACCAATGGCCGAAAGGAGATGAAGCATCTGATACCTCTCCTTGAAGGACCACGGGACCCCGTAGAAGCCCTCCACCACGCCACTACCGGGGTGAAGTGACGAAGGGGTGGGAATGGGCAAGTCGTCTATGACAGGAAGCGCTACACCTTCGTCTCGGGTTGTCAGAACCACCTTATTGAGACGGCAATCCCCCTCGGTCTCCATGCGTATCAACACGCACAACGCCCGCTTCCCAGTCAGCGAAAGAGAAGCCCCTCCCAGGGGGTAGTCGAAGACCTCTGTTGCAGGGCCCCCACATCCCTGGGACAGCTCCACCGTGACCTTCACCGGGGCTTTCTCCTGGAAACCCAACTCCAGGGAGTCCAGGAAAAGAGATTTCCCCGTCAATGGACCCAGATCCAACTCCACCCAGGATTCCCCGGACGGGGGAAGAAAACCGGTATCTGGATGACCGTCTCGAATGGCACCGCCTCCGTCTCTAGACTCCTGAGGCCAAGGGAGAGGGCCGATCCCGACAGGTTCCGACGTTCGAATTCGAAGGTATGGCAGAAGGTCACGACGGGCTCCTTCCGGGGGAATCGGAGCATCGACCTTAGAAACTTCCATTACGTCCAAATCTGCCGCGCCATCGAACGAGTCATGTCCCACAGCATCCTGTGCGGATGATCCCCCCGAACTGCAGGCGCCGAGGATAGAGAAAAGGGTCAGTCCAACCAGGTATCGAAACAAAAGCATGTCAGTTCTCCAATCAAGGATGAGAGATTCTCTCCCTCATTATTCCAGTGACTGTCATGAACGCA
This sequence comes from uncultured Pseudomonadota bacterium, assembly GCA_937876385.1. GTDB lineage: Bacteria > Myxococcota_A > UBA9042 > CAIXZC01 > CAIXZC01 > CALFHQ01. The sequence continues at coordinate 7,990 of CALFHQ010000727.1, read as the reverse complement.
AAGAAACCCTCTTGTGGGTGAGGCAATGTGAACAAAGCGGCCCCGATTCATTGTCAGACGACCCGTTCCAGTTTAGAATCGCATGGCCAGGAACGCTTCAGATTTGAGGGAGGAAGATGCATGGCTGAGCCAAAAGATGTGCAGGCGTACAAGATGGGAGCCCGGCTCTTTCGAGAGGGCAAAACCCTGGAAGCGCTCAAGTACTTCAAATTTGCTGCCACAACCGGCGAAGACCGCCCCATGGAGCACTTTGCTCTGGCCTCTGCGCTGATGCAGTTGGGAGACCTCTTTGGGGCTAGAAACGAGTACCAGCGATTCCTCGACATGGCATCCAATCTCCCCAAACAGGAGCAGGCTGCCAGAGTGACCCTGGAGAAGATTGCGCAGAAGCTCGGGGTCGCCCCCGCTGCCCCCTCGAAGGAACAGCCAAAGGGGGTGGAGAAGGGAAAAACTGAACAGTGTTCAGAGAAACAGAATGCCCCGGAAAGTAAAGAGATGCAAGAGCAGCGTGCAGTCAGTGAACCTCTAGAATCTGAGGGAGTCAAGCCGGTGGAATCCCCCCCCGAATCGGGGGCTTCAAGGGAGGAGTTGGATGCCGTATCCAAGCTCTTTGAGGAGGCCTTGAACTACTACCGTGCTGCCGGATATTCGGGTGCGTTGAAGCGTCTTGATGAGTTGGCCAACCGGTGGGGACGAACCTCCGAAGTCCTTAACCTCTCGGGTTTGTGTCACCTCCACGAAGGACGATTCGACGAGGCCATAGCCATCCTCGAAGAGGCCCGGGAGATATCCCCCGAAGACGCCGACGTTTTGCTGAACCTCTCCAGGGGATACTTTGAGAGTGGAGCGCATCTGGCCCGAAATACCCTGGACCAGGGGATCAAGATGTTTCCCAGGAACGCCGGTTTGTGGTTCAATCTGGGGGTGGTTCGTTTGGCAACCGGGGATTTCAAAGGAGCCCACGACGCCTGGAGTCGGGTTCTGGAGATTGACCCCGGAGACAAGCGGGCGCAGGCGAATTTGGACATGATTTCAGGGAGAATTCAATGAAGTGCGTGAAATGTGGTGGCGAATTGGCCGGCATGGGGACAACGGAAGGGGTGGAGGTGGACTTCTGCTCGAGTTGTCACGGCATCCTCTTTGACCACGGAGAAGTGGCCGAGTATTTCGAGTTGGCCGTCGATGTTCCGGACCTCGTGATGGACCTCGATTTGGCTCGCAAGACCGACTTGAAGTGCCCGAAATGCAGCGGTGCCTGGGTGGAGATTCCGTACGTTCCCCAGGAAAACCTCCTTATCGACCTGTGCACCGGGTGCGGCGCCATCTGGCTTGATAAGGGGGAGTTCCCCAAACTGGAAGCCATCGCTGCCAAACTGGATGACCCCAAGGCAAAGCTCCTTCGAGCTGCCAAGACTGTGGAGCGAAAGGGGTATCAAGTGGTGGGTTTCAAGAAGGTCTGATGCCCTTTCGCATTGAGTCTCACACGGCCGACGTGGCCCTCCGAATTTCGGGACACTCCTTCAAGGAGTTTCTGCAGGAAGCCGTCGGCGCCCTTCACTATTTGCAGCAGCCGACGACCGACGAAGACGTTGTGACCCGGGCCTTCACGCTGGGCCCCGGGAGTGCCGAGAACCTCCTGGTTGACCTCTTGAACGAGACGATTTTCCTTCAAGAAACCGAGTGTGCATTTTTCCACCGATGTGTTGCGGAAGTGGTTGGGGAGGATGGTGCCTGGGTTGCGACCGGTGTCCTCCACGGGAAGTCCTGCGGGGAATCTCCGAGGGCAAATGTGGTTAAGGCCGCGACGTATCATGGGTTGAAGGTGAGTTGCACCGAGGATGGCTGGTCTGCTGTGGTAGTGTTGGATACTTGATGGCAAGGGGAACGGAATGAAGGTCGAGCGAATTAACGAGAGCACCGTGCGAATCCCCAGAACCGGGGACATGAACGTGGAGGGGAGGGTCTTTGCAGACCGAAACCTGTTCCAGGACATTGCTTCCGACCCTTGTCTTGAGCAGGTACGCAACGTGGCATCGTTGCCGGGAATCGTCGGCGCCTCTCTGGCCATGCCGGACATTCATTGGGGGTACGGATTTCCCATTGGCGGGGTAGCGGCTTTTGACATGAACACGGGAGTCGTGTCCCCCGGAGGGGTAGGGTACGACATCAACTGCGGGGTGAGGATTCTTCGTTCCGACCTTCCTCTTGATGACGTTCGGGCTCAAATGGAGCACATCGTGAACACCCTCTTTGCCTCGGTGCCCAGTGGGTTGGGTTCCCGTCGAAAGGAGTTGACCCTCACCGACGAAGAGATGGAGGAGGTGTGTCTCACTGGCGCTAGGTGGGCGGTGAAGAGGGGCTACGGCACCGATGGAGACTTGCTCCACACGGAGGATTCGGGAACCCTTCCCGGGGCCGACTTCAGGGCCATCGGCCCTCGCCCCACGGAGCGTGGCAGGCGGCAGATGGGGACTTTGGGATCAGGGAATCACTTTGTGGAGGTTGGGGTGGTGGACCAGGTTCTTCATCCCGAATTCGCGGCGATGATGGGGCTTGACTACAACACCGTGACCATCTCTATCCACACGGGTTCGAGGGGGTTTGGGTACCAGGTTTGCGCCGAGTCCATTCAGCAGCTCCAGCGGGCTGGCGCAAGATTCAAGATCCCGCTGCCGGACCAGCAGCTTGTGTGTGCTCCTTTGCGTTCCAAAGAGGGAAAACTCTACCTTCAAGCCATGGCCTGTAGCGCCAACTTCGCGTTTGCCAACCGGCAGATGATCACCCATTTGGTGCGAGGGGCGATGGAGCGTATCTTCAAGGATTCGGCGCACAACCTGGGTCTTACGCTGGTCTACGATGTGGCCCACAACATCGCCAAAATCGAAACCCACGAGGTGGACGGGAAGCCTAAGGCGCTTTGTGTGCATCGAAAGGGGGCGACCCGGGCGTTGCCTGCGGGGCATCCGTTGGTTCCCGTTGACTACAGTAAGATGGGGACTCCGGTTCTCATCCCCGGGGACATGGGGCGATATTCCTATGTGGCGGTGGGGGGACCCAAAGCGCTGAAGGACTCCTTTGGAAGCTGTGCTCACGGTGCCGGCCGGGTTATGGGGCGCAAACAGGCTCTTCGAGTGACCCAGGGTCGCCGCATTGCGGACGAGCTGGCCCACCAGGGAATTGTGGTGCGTGCGGCGGGAGAATCGACCCTACGGGAGGAGTTCTCTGGAGCATACAAAGATGTTGCAGAGGTGATTCGAGTAGCCGAGAATGCCGGTTTGGCAATTCCGGTGGTCCGTCTGAGGCCGTTGGGGGTTGTGAAAGGGTAAAGTGAGATGATAGGGTTTGCCCATGGGAGGGTTTGCTAATGACGGAACATAGGACGAAGCTTAGTCGATACAAGAAAAGCAGCAGCATGGCGGTTCCGGCGTTGGTGGCCGTGTTGGTCATCGTTGGAGTGGCGGCTTTGACGTACGTCCGGGTGGCAAACCGAGAGACTCCAGAGGAGCTGCAGACCACGGAGAAGTCTGAGAAGCAAGGGCAGGCCCCTGATGAGACTCAGAACACCGCCGGAATTGCGGCCCACGGCGAGATGAACGTGGCCCCGGATGCGGTTGTGGCAGAGAAGTTGGAAGTGGCCACCGATGTCGTTGAGTCGGCTCCGGAGGTTGCAGAGGTGAAGGAGTTGCCGACGGCGAAGGGACCTACCAACGCACAAATTGCGAAGGCTGGGGCGCAACTCCAGGCGCGCATGGCCAGCAAGCGGGTTGTGCCCCCCAAAGAGGGCCACACCAAGGAGCTGTTTCGACGATCCATGAACCTGGACTCGCTGGAAGTCTCGGGAGAAGGGACGTTGGACATGGGTACCTTCAAGAAGGAGTTCATGATGAAGCAGCCGGAGTTCTTTGCCTGCGCCAAGTCGGCTCGTGAGCGAGGCGTTGCGCTTGCTGGTGAGGTGACTCTCGAATTCGAGGTGTCCCAGGACGGTCGGATTCACAAGGGGAACATCGCAAAGAGCACTATCGAAGACATGAAGCTGCGTCACTGCCTGGTGTTCAAGCTCGGTCGTATGACCTTCACCCCGCCGGTTGGAGGCACCACTTTGGTTCGCTACACCTTGAAATTCTAGTTACGTCCGCTCTATGACGACAACCAGGAAGCCACCGATTCTACCCAGTGGGGTTCGCTGCACTGCGCGCTCGATGCGTTCGGTGACGGCTCCTAAGTAGGGTGCGTTGTAGAAGTGGTAGGTGGGTGCCAGGCAGCGGATACCGGCCACTTCTTTGACTCGGCAATCTGCGGGGAGGTAGCTGCGAATGTCTTCTAAGGAGTCGAAGCGAGTGTAGACCTGGTCGTCTGTGGTGTCCGAGGCGACGTTGTGGGCTGGCTTCAGGGCTTTGACGAGGGACCGGATGGAGTGCTTGTTGTAGAATTCGAGGACCATGTGGCCCCCTGGTCGGGTCACTCGAGCACACTCTGCCAGGGTCTCTCGGATGGCTTCGATGTGCGCCAGTACCTTAAAGGACACAACGCAATCAAAGGTCTTGTCCGGGAAGGGGAGGGCGGTGGCTGAAGCCTGCGCGACGTCCAGGTTTCTCTCATGGGCCTTTCGCACCATCCCCAGAGAGATATCGATGCCGGTGACTTCCCGAGAGAATTCCTCGAGACGTTTCATGACGAGTCCCGTGCCGGCCCCCACTTCGAGGACAGACTGGTTCTCGCAAAACGGCTGTGCGAGGGCCACTTCGCTGGTATCCAGGAAGCTATGGTATCGCTTGTGCCGCTCGTTCTCGTACCAGCCGGCGAAGGTGTCGTAGTACTTGATGTTCTCTTTTCGTTTCATCGTTTGTCTCCTGCGCCCAGCAGTTCGTCGTAAAGCAATTCATAGGCCATGGCCATGACCTTCGGGTGGAACCGCTGGAGAACGGTTTGTCTTGCCAGCTTGCCCATTTCAAGGCGCTTGTCGGGGGACTGCAACAGTTCGCACACACGCTCTTCCAAGGCTCCGGAGGTTTCCAGCGGAGCTACCATTCCCCCCCCGCCCTCCACCAACTCCGGGAGGGGACCGTGGTCACTTACTACCACCGGAACTTCCTCTCGCATGGACTCAAGCAGCACCAGGGGGAAGTCCATTTTGGCGTACAGGGTGTCTGCCGGCAGAACGTTCAAAGTGACGGCAGCGGCGAGGGCTTCCATGTCGTCGATTTCGTTGTGGAAAGAAACCCGGTTGTCCCAGCCCGCGGCCGAGACCGTTTGCTTGATGGATTCCTCTTGTCCTCTGGATTCCTCGGTTTTGGTGCGAACAGCGAAGACCATGTGGCAATCGGTGTCTGCGAGAATTCGAGGGAGGGCCTGGAGCATCCGGTGATGTGCGGTTCCAAAGGAGTAATCCCCGGCAAAGAGCACCAGGGGCTTGTCTTCAGGAAGGTTGAGGGTGGAAAGAATGGCGGATTTTCGCTCCGGCTCGATTCGAGGGGTGATAGGAACAGACGGAGGGATGACTATGATGTCCTCCACCCCGGCGTTTCGAAACATGGAGGCGGTGTGTTTGGAGAGCACCACGACCTTGTCTGCAAAAAGGAGCCACTTCACCCCGTCGTAGGATTTGGGACGACTGGTCACGGTGTGCACAGTCGCAGACCCCATGAGGGCCGGTTTGAGCAGTCGCATCACCGTGGAAGTCAGGGGGTTTGGCGCAAAGAAGAAGTGCGTCAACGGAGCGCGCTTTCCCATGAGCAGCCGACGCACAACGGCCAACTGGTTGGCAACGGCAGGCGCGAAGCGACCGGCGTTTGAGTAGAGAGGTTCGGCGATGGCGTTGGGTCCCGGAGGGGTGGTTCCCGGAGTCGCCAGCACTCTGTACTGGTAGTGGCCGGCGTGGGCAGCGAGGTCTCGAACGAGGTTCTTCCCGCTGTCGTTCCAGGGAGGAACGATGGGCTTGCTGACCAGCAGAATGTCGGGATTTGGCGACAAGGTTATTCTCCCATCAGTTAGGGTTGTTGATTGTGAATCAACAAGACACAATGTTCAGGAGCGGATTTCCCCGCCGACTTCCTTTTGCAGACGCTCCAGGATGTTCTCCACCAGGGGGGTCACCTCGTGATCCTTCAAGGTACGTTCCGGACTTCGAAAGGCCAGATGGAAGGAGAGGCTCTTCCACCCTTCGGGGATGGGGTTTCCTCTGAAGATGGCAAACAGTTCGGTGCTTGAAAGCAGTGGTCCCCCGGTTTGAGAGATCACCGTTTCCACCGACTCGTAGGAGACGTCTTCCTTCACCAGGACGCTCAAGTCGTTCTGGATGGCGGGGAACTTTGGGAGCGGCTCAAAGAGGCGAATCTGCTCTTCGGCTTCCACCAGGACCTCGAGGTCCAATTCGAAGATGGCGCACTTGCCCTTCAGTTTGAGGGCATTTCGCACCACGGGATTGAGGACGCTGAGCCAACCGGCGTAGCGGCCGTTGATCTTAACTTCCACGGTCTTCCCGGGAACTGTCCAGGGCATGTCCTTGGTGTGTTCGTCTGAGACTTCGAGCTTCTCGTCGGCGCGGCCCACCATGTTCAGGATGCGCTCGATGTGCCCTTTCACCCGACGGAACAACTCGATGTTGTCCCCTTTGCGTTCGTAGATGAGGCCAGCCACGTGCCGTTCCTGGTGGGGAATCTCTCCTGGGTTGCGGGCGTGGTCGAAGATGCGTCCCACTTCGAATACTCGGAAGGAGTCTCGGTGCTGGCTGTTTTTCTGGGCCACGGTGAGCATGTTGGGGAACAACGACCGCCGCATGACGGGCATATCCGCCGAGATGGGATTTCTTAGCTCCAGGGCCTTGGAGAGGTCATATCCGACGGTGTTGGAGAGCTTCACCGAGTCAAAGGAGTAGCTCATCACTTCGGCGTAGGACAGTCCCACGAGGGCCAGGCGCACCTGCTTCTGCATCGCCTTGGCGGGGTCCATGGGTTTGGGCTCCACTTTGGCCATGATGGGGGCTTCGGGGATGTTGTCGTACCCGAAGAGTCGTCCGATTTCTTCCACAATGTCCTGGGGAATGGTGACGTCTCGGGTGGCTCGGAAGGTGGGAACGGTGATACGCCAGGTGTCCGTGCTGTCGTCCACGACGAATTCGATTCCTTCGAGCATTCCCTTCATGGTGGGGTCGTCGATGTGCACACCCAGTTTGTTTCGAATGAACTCGGGCTTCAGTTCGATGACGGTGGGTTCCGGGTCTGGCTGGGCCACGTCATAGAGCTTGCTGTCCACAGTGGACTCGGGCAGGAGTTCTCGCATCAAGCGGGCAAAGAGGGTGGCAGCGAGGAGGGGGGACAGGTGATCCAATCCCTTCTCGAAGCGAGCCGATGCTTCGGTTCTCAGCCCCAGTCGTGCGGACGTTCGGCGGATGGTGGAAGGCTCGAACACGGCGCATTCAAGCACGACGTCTAAGGTGTCGTCTCGAATCTCGCTGTTTTCGCCACCCATGACGCCGCCTAGTGCTACACCCTGTTTGGCGTCGGCGATGACGACGTCGTCGGGGAGGAGGGGACGAACTTCGCCGTCCAAGGTGGTGAGGGTTTCGTTTGGATTGGCCCGTCGAACGACAATTTCGCTTCCGTTGACGAACCGGGCGTCAAAGGCGTGGGTTGGATTTCCCACGTCGAGCATGACGAAGTTCGTGATGTCCACGATGTTGCTGATGGGACGCACTCCCACGAGGGACAGTGCGAGCTTCAACCACAGGGGGCTCTGGGCGACTTTGACGTTTCCAAATTGCAGTGCGGTGTATCTGGGGCACAAGTCCGGTGCGGTGACAGAGACCTTCAGGAGGTCTTTTGAGCCCTGGGGAATGTCGATTCCAAAGGAGTTGAAGGGGCGTTTGACCAGGGCTGCTATTTCCCGGGCGATTCCACGGTGGCCCCAGAGGTCGGGGCGGTGAGTGATGGACTTGTTGTCGATTTCCAGAATGAAATCGTGCACCGGGAGGAGCTTTGTGAGGGGGGTTCCC
>CALFHQ010000726.1 GCA_937876385.1 uncultured Pseudomonadota bacterium | reverse complement strand
AGACGGGAAACCGGTACTCATCGCCGGGCCCTGCGCCGTGGAAAGCGAAGCGCAGATGGAGGCGGTGGCTTCTCTTCTGGAGGAGTTGGGAGTGCCGCTGATGCGTGGCGGTGCCTTCAAACCACGGTCCTCACCCTACACCTTCCAAGGTCTGGGAATGGCGGGGGTGGACATCTTTTCCAAGGTCGCCGCAGCCCACGGGTTGTGCTCCGTGTCGGAACTCACCGACGCCGAATTCCTGGAGGATTTCCAGGAAAAGATCGACGTCATCCAGGTGGGTGCACGGAACATGTACAACTACGACTTTTTGAAGAAACTGGCCCGGTCCAACCGGCCCATTCTGCTCAAACGTGGACTCTCCGCCACCATCGAGGAGTTCCTGATGTCCGCCGAATACCTCTTTGCCGGGGGAAACCGACAGGTCATCTTGTGCGAACGGGGAATTCGAACTTACGAGCGGTCTACCCGAAATACCCTGGATCTCTCCGCCGTTCCTCTTTTGAAGGAACGAACGGGGTTGCCCGTCGTCGTGGATGTGAGCCACGCTGCGGGTCGCAAAGATATCCTGCTTCCCCTGGCGAAAGCTGCCTTGGCCGTTGGCGCCGACGCTGTTATGGTGGAGGTTCATCCAGCTCCGGGGAGTGCGCTGTCAGATGCCAGCCAGCAGTTGGACCTGGACTCTTTTCGACGCTTCGTTGAATCGCTGCAACCGTACCTGGGATAGGGGATTATGAACGACAATCCGAATCGACCCGACCAGCGGGTCCCCAATGACATAGAAGGGGAGCGAGCCATTCTGGCCTCGGTCCTGATGAAACCGGAACATATCGATGTGGCCATGGAACAGTTGGCCCCGGCCGACTTCTTCTCGCCGGCCAACCGAATGATCTTCGAAGCGTTGTGCGAGCTGTCGAAGCAGGGGGAGGTTCTCACCCACAAGTCGTTGGCAGAGACCCTTCGCAAGGAAGGGAATCTGGAAGCCGTTGGGGGGCTGACCTACCTCACCGAGCTGACCGGATACGAGACCTCTGCAGGGGGGGTGGAGTTCACCGTTCGAACCGTCAAGGGGCGTTCCCTGCAGCGTCGTTTGGTGGAGTTGGGGCAGCGTGTGGCGCTGTCGGGTCTGAGCGAACAGGCGGATATCGAGGAACTGTTTAAGGGAACCGAGAAAGAACTCTTTGAGCTCATGGGGCAGAAGTTCAAGCCCACCTACGAGATGGTCGGGGACGTCGTTCGACGAGTGTACAAGGAAATCAAGGAGCGCATGGACACTGGAGAGAGTGTCTACGGCGTCCGTAGCGGCTTTCGAGACCTCGATGACAAAATGTCCGGTTTTCGAAAGGGGAACCTCATCATTCTGGCCGCTCGTCCCGCCATGGGGAAAACCGCCCTGGCCTTGAACATCGCCGCCAACGCAGCGTTGCGGCATAACCACGCCGTGGTCCTCTTCTCCCTGGAAATGTCCAAGGAGGAATTGGCCCATCGACTTCTCGCTTCGGAATCCCGCATCGATTCCACGAGGCTTCGAGAGGGCCGTCTGTCAGGCTCCGACATGACCGAGTTTCTAAACGCCGTGAAACCCTACCTCGAGGCGAAGATCGTTGTGGACGACACCCCGGCTTTGAGTGTGTTCGAGATGAGAGCGCGTTGCCGGCGGCTGAAAAAGGAAGGGAAGTGCGACCTCATACTCATCGACTACCTGCAGTTGGCGAGGGGGGGAACCAATACACCCAGTCGTGAGCAGGAGATCTCCGAAATTTCCCGAATGTTGAAGGCCATCGCCAAAGAGCTGGACGTGCCGGTGATTGCACTCTCCCAGCTCAACCGAGGGGTGGAGAGTCGAAGTGGAGACAACAAACGTCCACAGCTCTCCGACCTGCGAGAATCGGGAGCCATCGAGCAGGACGCCGACGTCGTGCTGTTCATCTATCGAGACGAGTATTACAACCCAAACACCAAAGACAAAGGGATCGCCGAGATTATCATCGGGAAACAGCGAAGTGGTCCCACCGGAACCGTGAAGCTGGCCTTTATCCCGCACCTGACCCGCTTCGAAAACCTGCAGATGGGGGCCTCTTTGGACGACGGGCAGGTGAACTTGCAGTGATGAGTAAGCCCTTTCTTACCCTCGCCGCTGCCCTCCTCAGCCTGGCCCTTTCCACCACCGCCTCGGGGCAGCCCAAACCCACCACAGAGTCAAAAAACTCAGCAAGCGAATCCCCACTCCCTGCGCTCCCCGCCGTGTTGAAGCAAACTTCAGTGCTTCCCTATGCCCTCACCGACTCCCACGCCCGAAAGGCATTGCTGGCCGAAGGGGCAGGGAAGTGGAAGCTGGCTCGACGGGAATGGAAGAAGGCGGACAGCGTGCCTCGACCCGCTCGAAATTACGTCCAGGCGGTGCTGCTGGAACGTCAGGGAAAGAAGAAGGAAGCACTTAGAAAACAGATAGCCATCGCCGGAGGGGATTGGCCCCTTCGCCACCATGCTGCCTATCGAGCTGCCTCTCTCCTTCGAGAAGAGGGGCGTTGCCGAGAAGCCATTCCCTTTTTTCGACAGGCCATGGGAGCTGGTTCTCTGCGAGGTGAAGCGGCCATTCAGTTGATGTGGTGCCTTCAGCAGCAAGGGCGAGAAAAGGAAGCTCTGGACAACGGGATGAAGGTCATCGACCACATCGTCGACCGCTACCAGAGACGGCGCTTGCAGCTAATGGTCGCCCATCTGCTGGTGCGCATGGACAAGAAGGACGTGGCACTTCCCATGCTCCACGATTTGCACTTTCACCATCGCATGGAAGGTGACCTGGCGGGCAAAGCCCTGAGCGCACTCTACGGAGAAGAGTGGAGCCGCATGGAGCTTTTTGAGTGCATGCTCACTGACGGGCGACGAACCTGGCAGGACCGACTCCAGAAACTCCCGGAGGAACCTTCTAAGGAGTGGGACAAGTATCGAAAGGCCATGTACACCGGATGGATTCAGAATCGTCGACGCCAGCGAGAAGAATCTCTGGTGACCTTTCGAGGGGCCATGGAGTTGGCCGGGACTCCCCTGGAAACCGCCATGGCGACCTACTTCACCGGCCGCACCCTGGAAGCGCTGGACAAGGACATCGCTGCCCGAGAGTTGTACGACCAGTTGCTCAAAGACTACCCCACCTTTCCGTTGGCCAGGCAACTGCTGGTGCGAAACGCAACCATCTCCATTCGAGAGGGAGAAGCGGTGGCCGGGCTGGGATACATAGACTTCTTCCTGGACACCCGCTATCCCGGGGAAGATTGCTCGGAGATGCTGTGGCTCAAAGGGTTCGTGCACTACCTCGCCGGATCCCATCTGTTTGCCGAAGGAGCCTGGAAGGAGCTCCAGGAGCGATACTTCTACCACCCTCGCTCTCCCTGGGAGTACTACGGTCCCATGGCCCTCTTCTGGCGCTCCGAAGCGATGAGAAAACTGGGCAAAGAAGCCGAGTCCAGGAACCTTCTGCGCTTTCTCGTCAGCGAATGGGCCGGTTCCTATTATGCCGTTCTGGCCGCTCAACGCCTGGCCGAACTGGGGGAAGAGGTGCCCCCCTGGATGCCCGCAGACGCCACCGTGAGCCCCGCATCGGGACCGCAATCCCTCCCCGTCACAGAGGGCTACAAAGGTGCCGTCGAGTTATACCGATTGGGGATGTGGGAGGAGGCCTACCGAGAGATTCACGCCGTGATTCCCATTGAGCATTTCGAAGGAGTCGCCGAGTGGATGTCCACAACCTGGTTTCGATTTCACTCCCACCGAGACACCCTGAGCTATCGAAAAGCGGTGGGAACGCTGCCTGCGCCGTGGAAAAGCGGAGCTCGCTTGTGGTGGAGAAGTGTTCCCCTTGATTATGTCGAAGCCATAACTGGAGCGGCCACCGAGTCCGGGTTGCCCCCTGCCTTGCTGGCGACAATGATTCGCTTCGAGAGCAATTTTACCCCGGACGCTCGCTCAGGGGCCGGGGCAGAAGGGCTGATTCAGTTGAAGTTTGACACGGCACAAGCGGTGGGCGCTGCCTGCCTGAAAGAAAAGCGGCTGTCCAGAAAGAACGTCCTGGATCCAGAAATGAATGTGCGCATCGGAGCCATCTACATGCGGGAACTCCTGGTGAGACACCACGGACATCTGGGCATGGCCCTCGCAGCCTTTAACGCCGGCCCCGGTGCTGCCGGTTGGTGGCTGGCCCGCTTCGCCGGCTTGCTTCCATCTACCCTCGTGGAACAGATCACGTATCCCAGAACCGTGGGATATCTGAAGCGAATCATCGGCGCCATGCCCATCTACTGGTCCCTGTACCACCCTGCTTTGGGGTGGGAGCCACTTCGCCCCGGTCTGGCCGACGAATGCCCACGGGAGTTGGCACCGTTCCTGGACGAAGAAGGGGGGACTTGCTACACTCCGAATCAGTAAATACCCCGAATTGATTTGGTGGGGAAGAATAGAATGTCTGAGAAAACCCAAGCCGTAGTCCTCGCCCTGTTGTTGCTCCTGGTTGCCGCAGGGGGTGCGTTGGCCAACTGGCCTCGAGTTGACCCGGGAATGCGTTTGACGCTGTGGAAGGACTCGCCAAGTGCTTTTGAAGCGCTGAAGAGGCTGGAGACGCAACGCCTGGAGCGATTGCCAGCTCCCAGTGAATTCCAGGGCTTGGTCTTGAAGTTCTTCCAGTTCAACCAGTTTGTAGCGGGACCCGCGGGTCGAGATTCCGGGAAACGAAAAGTGGTGCACGACCGTTTCCAGAAGGAGCGGGTGCGGTTCGTGGAGGCATACTCCGAGGACGCCTATGTGGCGGTGGGGGCCTACCTGGCGCAAGAGTTCTCCAGATACCTGGCCCAGCTCCAAGAAACCATCGTCGATTCCGGGGAGATGCCAGCAGTGTGGCTCACCCGAAACGCCGACCACGAATTGGTCGAAGCCCTGCGAGCCCTCTCAGCGGACTTTCTGGAGAAGGCCATCCCATCGGGCTTGATTCGTTCGGGTGCCCCGCTGGAAGAGGGAGAGCTGTGGGTAGTCCGAACCATGTGGATGCAGAACTGGCTCCTGCACGGGGGCAGAGAGTTGCTGGGGCGAGCCTTTACCAGAGTCGAGGCACGTACGGTCCTGGCATGGAAAATTGAGGCCGCTCAGCACATCGACTTGCCACGTCGGTTGCAGCTTCTTGA
>CALFHQ010000725.1 GCA_937876385.1 uncultured Pseudomonadota bacterium | reverse complement strand
GGCGGTGCACTTTGAGGATCAGGTTTCCTCCTTGAAGAAGTGCGGCCACATGGGGGGCAAGGTGCTGGATCCCGCTCCCGACTTCATTCGAAAGCTCAATGCTGCCCGATTGGCCAGCGACATCATGGGGACGTCCACGTTGATTGTGGCTCGAACGGATGCTCTGGGGGCCAACCTGTTGACCTCCGACATCGATCCCAGAGACCACAAGTTTCTCACGGGCAATCGCACTCCGGAGGGTTTCTACGAAGTCAAAGCGGGGCTGGAATTGGCAGTGAGTCGAGCCCTTTCCTACGCTCCGTATGCGGACGTCGTCTGGTGCGAGACTTCCAGGCCGGACGTCGGAGAGGCTCGGGAGTTTGCCCAGGCCATCAAAGAGAAGTATCCCGACAAGATGTTGGCATACAACTGCTCTCCCTCTTTCAACTGGAGTCTGGCGATGGGTTCCAAGGAGCTTGAGACCTTCCAGGAGGAGCTGGGGGAAATGGGATACAAGTTCCAGTTCGTCACCCTGGCTGGATTCCACGCCCTTAATACGTCAATGTTCGAGTTGGCCAACGCCTACAAGACCCGAGGGATGGCCGCGTACTCTGAGCTTCAGCAGCGGGAATTCGAGCTGGAGAAGAGCGCCGGCTACAAGGCTGTGAAACACCAGGCCTTTGTTGGAGCCGGTTACTTCGACGAGATTCAGCTTGCCGTCACCGGCGGGGAGTCCTCGACCACTGCGTTGAAGGGTTCCACGGAAGAGGAGCAGTTCTAGGACACCTTCAGGGCCTTTCTCCCCCGACCGTGGCTTCTGGCGCGGTCGGGAGCCTGGAATCGTGGACGATTGTCGTTCCTGGAGTTCAAGAATACAGGGTTTGGCGTTGGAAGGAGTAGAGGCTTGTGGGATGGGGAGGTGAGCCCCTAACCCTGGAAAACAGATTGAATGATGCCTACCTTTGGTGTGGCTTGGGGTCTATCCTTTATTTTGATCCAGTAAGAAACAGGCCATCAGTTACGAAGAATGCACAGTTGCGGCAAGGAGGGGAGATTCATGAGGGAGACGACTTTCACACCACCTGAGAGCGGAACGAAACTAACCATGGTGGATGGACGGATTGTTCCCACGGATGAACCGATCATTCCCTACATTGTCGGGGACGGCATCGGCGCCGACATCACCCCCGTGATGCTCTTCGTGGTGGATGCGGCTGTTGCCCGGGTATACGCTGGAAAGCGGAAGATCCATTGGTGGCAACTCCCTGCCGGACAGGTCGCTGCCGACGAGTTCGGAAAGTCCCTTCCAACGGAGACGGTGGAGGCCATCAAGGAGTACCGGGTGGCCATCAAGGGTCCGCTGACGACCCCGGTTGGGAAGGGAATTCGCTCTCTCAACGTGGAGCTTCGGCAGAGCCTGGACCTGTACGCATGTGTGCGCCCAGTTCGCTGGTACCCCGGAGTTCCTTCTCCTGTGAAGCGAGCCGAGGATCTCGACATCGTGATCTTCCGTGAAAACATGGAGGATCTGTACATGGGAATCGAGTTCGAAGCCCAGAGCGAGGGAGCCCACAAGGTGATCGACCTGGTGAATGAGCTGCGAGTGGGCCATCCTCCCATCAGCGGGGACTTGAGCATCGGTCTGAAGCCCTTCTCAAAGTATGGAACCGAGCGCATCGCACGGGGCGCCATCGACTACGCCATTGCAAAGGGTCTCCCTTCCATCACCATTGTCCACAAGGGCAACATCATGAAGTACACGGAAGGGGCCTTCCGGCAGTGGGCGTACGACTTCTACAAGCGAGAGTACCGGGATGCAGTGGTAACGGAGAAGGAGATGAAGGCCGGGGCGTCGGCCGAAGGCAAGATCATCGTCAAGGACCAGATCACCGACGCCATGTTCCACGAGTTGTTGCTCCACCCGGAGGAGCACAGCATCATCGTCACATCAAACCTGAACGGAGACTACCTCTCCGACGCGGCAGCAGCACAGGTTGGAGGGTTGGGTTTTGCACCGGGGGCCAACTTCGCTGAAGACAAGGCCATCTTCGAAGCAACCCACGGCACCGCCCCGAGCCTGGCTGGAAAGAACAAAGCCAATCCCGGCTCCATCATCCTGTCTGCGTGCATGATGCTGGACTACATTGGATGGCCGGAAGCAGCCGAGGCGATCCAGAAGGCCATCTCTTCGACGGTTCTAAACGGCAAGGTCACCTTTGACCTGGCCATGTCCCTCCCCGAAGCGACAGAGCTTGGCACTTCCGAGTTTGGCGACGCTATCGTGGAGAATCTGGAGTAAGATAGGAAATCGGTGGGCGAGAGGAGTTTCGAGCCGGCTACTGCCCCTTGAGGCGGTCGGTTCGCTCGTACTTGGGAAGTCCACCCGCCTCAATGAATCGGCATTCGTCGTCGCAAACCCTCACATTCCTGCAGTACTGACAAACGCTGGCGTATGCCGGTCGCATGATCTTCACCGGGTTGGAGAGCATTTCGATTCGGTGAGCCGCCCATCCCACCATTCGTCCCATGGCAAACAGTGGGGTGAAGAGATCCCGTGGGATGTTCATGGACTCGTAGACGAAGCCCGAGTAGAAATCAACGTTGGCACTGATGATGGCCTTGGGGTTCTTCCTGAACTCCTGGAACACCTTCGGGGCTTCCTGTTCCACCAGTTCGTACATCGCCAGTTCCCCTTCGCGGTCATTCTCTTGAGCCAGCTTTCTGGCTCGTTCACGAAGGATGATTGCCCTGGGATCAGAGTATGTGTAGACGGCGTGTCCCATGCCGTAGATCTTGCCCGCGCCATCGTAGGCTTGTTTGTTCAGAAGCTTGAAGAGGTAATCCCGCACTTCATCTCTGGAATGTGGGTTCTTCACGGTGTTCTTCATGTCTTCCATCATGCGAACGACTTGGAGGTTGGCACCGCCGTGGAGGGGCCCTTTGAGGGATCCGATGGCTGCGCCGATGGCGGAGTAGAAATCGGTCATGGTTGAGGAAACGGCCCTCGTCACAAAAGTGGAGTTGTTTCCGCCGCCGTGGTCTGCGTGAAGGAGGAGTGCGAGGTCGAGGAGACTGGCCTCGGTTTCGGTGAACTCCTTGTTGGGCCTGAGAAGCATCAGAAAATTCTCGGCAGTGGAGAGGGTGGGGTCGGGGCGGTGTACGATGAGGCTCTTACGGTGGATGGAATGTTGGATGACGTGGTGCGCGTAGGGTACCAGAACTGGGAGCCGTGCGATGAGCTCCATTGCCTGCCGGAGTTGGTTTGGCAAATCGAGGTCATCCGCCTTGTCGTCGATGCTGTAGAGGGTGAGCACCGATCTCGCCAGGGCGTTCATGATGTTCCCGGTTCGGAAGGTCTGGAGCACGTCCCGGGCGAAGTTGTCGGGAAGGACGCGCATGCCTGCCATGGTCTCGATGAACTCCTGGCGCTGTGACTCGTTGGGTTCATCTCCAAAGAGAAGCAGGTAGGCGGTTTCTTCGAATCCGAATCGACCGATCTTTTCGACATCCTCTACGATTTGGCGGATCTCCATCCCCCGATAGCGGAGTTGCCCTTCAATGGGGTGGACAACTCCCGCTTCGTCTTTGGAATACCCGATGACGTTGGCGATGGTGGTGAGGCCCACGAGGACGCCGGATCCGTCCTCATTTCTAAGCCCTCGTTTGACGCTGTGTTCTGTGTATCTTTCGTTCGGTATGTAGTTTGCTGTCTCGGCGATTTGAGACATTCTCTCAAAGTATGACGTCATCTTTCCCCTCCTACACTTGTCTCGAAGCCATTTGATGCTGAAGTCGGCCGATGCAGTCTAAGGTAGGAACCGACTGGGCGGATTTCCACAGGGTGTCTCCCTTTTTCTCAGGGGTTCTTGACTTGAACGGCCCGTGTGACCAGATTATCGCCCGATGAAGACTGTTTGCCCGGAAAACTCTGTGAAGGGAGGTCCCATGAGTCCCAAACCGAAGAGGTTCGACAGCTACCAAACACGAGACACCATAGACACCGGTGACGGACCCGCCACATACTTCAGTTTGCAGAAGCTGAAGGCTTCCGGCTTTCCCGGAATCGACGCCCTCCCCTACTCGCTGAAGATCCTCCTGGAAACACTGATTCGAAACGAAGACGGCGTTCGAATTACGGCTGAGGACATCAAGGCTCTGGCGAGTCACGACCCTTCCAATCCGGGCCGGGGAGAAATCCCTTTCATGCCGGCCCGAGTCGTTCTCCAGGATTTCACCGGGGTTCCCGCCGTGGTGGACCTCGCGGCCATGCGAAGCGCAGTGGCTCGGTCGGGGGGAGACCCCAGTCAGATCAACCCGCAGATCCCGGTTGATCTGGTCATTGATCACAGCATCCAGGTAGACGCCTTTGCCTCCTTGAAAGCGCTGGGAATCAACACAGATCTGGAGTTCAAGCGAAACCAGGAGCGGTACGAGTTTCTCCGATGGGGACAGAAGGCCTTTGAGAACTTCCGGGTGATCCCCCCAGCTTCCGGGATTGTCCACCAGGTGAACCTGGAATACCTCGCGACGGGGGTAGCAAGTCGTCGGAAAGGAGGCGTCCTGGAGGTGTTCCCTGACAGTCTGGTGGGAACCGATTCTCATACCACCATGATCAACGGTTTGGGGGTGCTCGGTTGGGGTGTGGGAGGGATCGAAGCCGAAGCTGCGATGCTGGGACAGCCGCTCCACATGCTCATTCCAGAAGTCGTCGGGGTGAAGATTACCGGGGCTCTTCCTCCCGGCTCAACGGCAACCGATCTGGTGTTGCTGGTCACCGAGCTTCTCCGAAAGAAGGGGGTCGTCGGCAAGTTCGTGGAGTTCTTCGGCTCGGGTTTGAGTTCCATGTCCCTTCCAGACCGGGCGACGGTCGCAAACATGGCTCCGGAGTACGGTGCCACGGCATCCTTCTTCCCAGTTGACGAGGAAACCCTCCTTTACTACGAGCGCACCGCTCGGGATGCAGACCTGGTGAAACTGATTCGAGATTACCATGTCGCCCAGGGACTGTTTCGGCAGGACGGTGGCCCGGTTCCAACTTTCAGCGACGTTGTGGAATTGGATCTGTCTACAGTTCGCCCCTCCCTGGCCGGACCCAAGCGTCCCCAGGACCGAGTGGAGTTGGGTGCACTGAAGGCGCTGTGGCACCGAGTCGCGACGGCCCCCAAGGGAAACCAGGGGTTTGGTCTGGACAAGTCCAGAATCAACGCCAGCGCCCCGGTGAAAAAGGACGGAAAGGAAGTGGGCACTTTGAAAAATGGGGACGTGGTCATCGCAGCCATTACCTCCTGCACCAACACGAGCAATCCGTCGGTCATGCTGTCAGCGGGCATTCTGGCTCGCAATGCAGTGAAGGCGGGTCTCACCTCGGCCCCCTTCGTAAAGACGAGTCTGGCCCCAGGTTCCAGGGTCGTCACGGACTACCTTACCCGCACCGACCTCCTGAAAGATCTGGAAGCTCTGGGGTTCCATGTGGTGGGCTACGGCTGCACTACCTGCATCGGCAACAGCGGCCCCCTCCCCGAACCCGTCGCCAACGCTG
>CALFHQ010000724.1 GCA_937876385.1 uncultured Pseudomonadota bacterium | reverse complement strand
GATCCCCTGGCGCTGGGAGTCTGGACGCGACTCACGCTGAAGGTCTCTAACGGCTCAGAGACGGCGGAGTTCTGGGCCCGTCGAAAGACCGTACGCCTGCAAACCGTGTTGGAGGGAGTCCGCCTGACAGGCCGGCTTTGTCGCTTTGTCCTGGGAGGCGCCATGGACGACCGTTCCAGCTACACCGGCTTTCTGGACGACCCCATGATCACAACGGGACCGGCCCGGGAGTTATAAGAAAATCCAACCCTGAGATGGGGCCATGGCACGTCTTTTGCGAGGTTCTGGCGCGGGAATCGCCATGCGACGTTGAAAAGGGAGACGACTCTCTCTAGAATACTCCCCTGGAGGTAATTGCCTGATGCGCCCGAACACCCGTTTTCTCCTCGCCTTGCTGACCCCGATTCTCCTATGGATGGGGGGGTGCAACTTCGATCCCACCGCCGGACGAACGATCCCCCAGGCGGGCAAGTTGTTCACAGGTTTTGCGGAAGGTGATGAAGATGTCCACAGTGCCGGCGATGTTTCCAGCGATACCGCCCCGATTCCCGACCGAGGGGTCAACTCGGTGTCCCCGGAAGAGGGGCTGCCGGCGGGGGGAGAGATTGTCTTCATTGAGGGCTGGGGGTTCTCTGAGAACGTCAAAGTGTACTTCGACGACGAGGAAGCCCCGGATGTCTTTTTCGTAAACAGCAAGAAGCTTCGAGTGGAGACTCCGGCTCACCGCCTGGGCCGAAGCGATGTGAGTGTCTGGTGGCCGGGAGGGACGGTTCGGACGTTGCCAGGCGGTTTTCTCTTCTACACCGATTTGTCCGTAGCCTCCATCGAACCCTCCTCGGGGATTCGAAGAGGGGGAACTCCGGTGACTATTCGAGGAACGGGCTTCACAGAGGACTCGAAGCTGGTAATCGGATATCGCCTGGCGCTGAACATCGAAATAATCGACGAGCGAACTTTGGTGGCGGTGACCCCGCCGGGGACCGAAGCCGGTCCTACCAACGTGATGGTGACCAACATCGGCGGGACAGCGATTCTCCGTGATGGGTTCACGTACACCGTGGCACCTGAGCTCGACTTTCTGGAGCCGGCGTCTGGTCGGATACAGGGGGGAGACATCGTCACCCTTCGGGGAATGTGGCTGACTCCCGTTCGAGAAGTCTGGTTTGGTGAATCCCAGGGAGAAATCCTTTCAGTGTCCAGCACCGCTTTGGAAATCGTGACCCCACCTGGGGGCGCTGGACCGGTAGCCGTTGCGGTCACCGGGACGTGGGGTTGGGACTCCATGGATCCGGGCTTCTTCTACGTCGATACGGCAGCGGCGGGTGGGGACGTGAAGGGAGTGGTCCCTTCCAGTGGCCCCGAAGAGGGGGGAGGCAAAGCCACGGTGGTGGCCTGTGGAGTGACCGAGGGGAACCTCGCTGGGGTGACCTTCGGCTCGAAGGACGCCTCGGTAGTGGCAGTCTTCCCTGACAACTGCGCCGTCGTCGTGGAGGTCCCACCGGGGACCGGACCGGTGGACGTCACGGTTTCTACTGCGGATGGAGTTTTCTCCCGAGCCAACGCCTATCGATACGTTGTCGGCATGGCGGTGGATGAGGTGCGGCCCACCAGTGGACCGTCTGAAGGGGGAACGAGCATCACCATCACGGGGAGTGATTTCCCAGAGGACGTCCAGATCCTGGTGGGGCCCCTTCCTGCCGGCCAGGTCGAGTGGGTGAGTTCTACTGAGTTGAAGGCGACCACACCCCCCGGCTCTCCGGGAACGGCGACGGTCACAGTGGTCTCTCCTGATGGCCAGGCTCTTTTGAAGAACGCCTTCTTGTTCACAGTAAAGGAACCGGCGGTTTACGCCATCACACCGAATTACGGCGCTCGTTCCGGAGGCACCTTCGTGGAAGTCATCGGAGCGGGTTTCCACCTGGGCACGGATTTGTACGTTGGACCTGGGCTTGCTTCCGACACCGACGTCCGCAACTACGGGCTCATCTGGGCCAAGACTCCCCCCAATCCGGTGGGAACCTATCGAGTCCTCACCGCCACTCCAAACGGTCCAGCACAGTTGGACAACGCCTATACGTACTTCGACCCCAGCGCCGACTACGGCGGAACGTGGGGCGCCGCCATAGACGGTTCGGTGAACGTGACGGTCATGGACGGAACCAGTTGGAAGCCCATTGAGGGGGCGGTAGCCATGTTGGGGGCCGACCCGACCACCCCCTACCGGGGCGTCACCGACTCCATGGGGATGGTGACCCTTTCAGGAAAGAGACTTGAAGGGCCTGTGGACCTGCACGTTACAAAGCCGGCACACGATGCGTCCAGCATTGTTCACTTCAATGCAGAGAATGCCACAGTGTACCTCATTCCCAGGAACCCGTCTTCGGGCGAGGGAGGGACTCCCACCGAGCCGTTGCCTCCGGGAACCCTCGAAGGGAAGGTGGTGGGGCTGGCCAAATACGTGGTGGTTCCCCCCGGGGAATGCAAGAACAAGGAGCCCCATGCTACGGGGCTGTGCCTCTCGTGCCTTGATGACTCCGACTGTGGGGGTTCAGGCCGCTGCCTGACCCTCGGAAAGTCGGGCAAATACTGCACCTCCCAGTGCACCATCTCCCAGAGCGAGTGCCCGGAAGGATATGTCTGTGCCCCGGTGGGGAGCGACGGAGATTTCTGTGTTCCAGCGCTGGGCAAGCGAATGGCCCACTGCGAGGTATCAAAGACATCGTTCTACATGTCTCCGTTTTCCACGACTCAAGGACAGATCATCGATTCGACCTACACCTACCAGTTGGATTCCCGGCTTGGGGAGGTTGCGGTGGTGTGCTTGGGTGGATGGGAGGATCTCGATACCGGAGAGTTCCATCCCACGGCAATGGGGGTGAAGCGCCACATCAACGTCGCACCCGATGCCGACTTGACCAACCAGGACATCACCCTGGACATCCCCCTGACCAGGGAGTTGCGCTTGCGCCTCGACGACCCTCCTTCGTTCGATGAATATGGGGGTGTATACAAAATCAGCGTCTTCCTGGACCTGGGTTCCGACGGGATGTTCCAGCTTCCGGGTGAGTACGACGGGTTTGAGCCTGAAGACGTGTTGCTGAAGTACCTTCCCAAAGAGTTGTCGGGGGATATCTACGACGCCCACTTCCTCTTTTACGGAGGAGCATACACCAACGACAGCACGCTGACCCCTTACTCTCTGGTGCTCTACCGAGACGTCGGAGAATTGGACGCCAGCGCCGTTGCCACCCTTGCCGGGGTGCAATTCGAGGATCTCCAGGGAGCACCGCTACAGGGGCTCAACGATGCCGCATCGGGAGACGGAATCGACTGGTTCGTGGGTGACGAGGGGGCCATATTTCAGTACAAGAATGGCGCTTTTTATCGTTTCCCCAGTCCTACCACCGACAACATCAATGCGGTGGCTGCATTGGACGGAGAGGGGAGACTGGTCGCTGTGGGAGATTCCGGTGTGGTGCTGACTTACGACGGCTCCACCTGGGCGCTTGAGGGGCGAGTAACCGATGCTGACCTCCTCGACGTGTGGGCGGAAGACGGGCTCATAGTAGCCGTCGGTGCGCACCGTATCGTCATGCGGTTGAATGGAGAATGGAAAGAGTGGAAGGTCTCCCAGCGACTTCGCTCGGTGTACGGCCGTGCCGCAGATGATATCTGGGCGGTGGGAATGCGGGGGGCGCTTCTGCGCTTCAACGGTGACTCGTGGATTCCCAAGACTGGCCCTTCCAACGACGACTTCTTCGTGGTGGAATCGGACGGCGCCGGAGGCTTGCTCCTGGGCGGTCGGGGAGCGCTGTATCGCTACAAGGGAGGCTGGACCAACCTCTCTCCTCCCAGTCCGACCTGGGTGGTGGGGTTTGGGGACGTGCAAGAGGACACCTTCCTGGTTCTCGACCGCACCGGACGAGTGGTTCGCTGGCTTGGAGGGGGCAATTTCGACGAGGTTCCTTCCCCCGATTCGCTGCTGGGGCGTGGGTTCCATCGGACCCTGGACGGGACCTCGATGCTTCTGGGTGCCCCGGCGTTCATGCTCTCCCCGTTCATCCCTTTCCACCAGTTCAACAATCCTCAGCACCTGGGCGTCATGAAGAACTTCACCCTGGACTGGGACTTCGATGGGGAGTGGGACGACGTCACCCTGCACACCATCTCCATCACCGAGAAAACGGGCAAGACGTTGTGGCGACTCACCGTGGACGGTGCCATTACGCACCTTCAGCTTCCCGATTTCCGTGCGGTGACAGGAACCGACCCCCTGGGCAACGTGGAAAAGCGCTTGCGCATATACAGCGCCTATGCTCCACTCTTCGACATTGACAACTTCACCTTGACGGACTTGAGCTCGTCCCTGTGGCACAGCTGGTCCTACAACATGATAAACTTCCAATAGGATGGTTCACCGGTGATTTTTTCTTCCCTCCAACCTTTGGCACGGCGGGTGCCGATTCTTGTCTTTTCCCTGGCCGTTATTGCCTGTGCGATGCCGGGTTGTGCCCCCAATTCCTCTGATGACGCATGGGACCCGGTGGACATCGGCAGTTGGCAGAAATCGGACGCAATCCAACCCGAAACGGACGTCCAGAGCGGGGAAGATGTGCCCCCGGAGACCTTCGAGACGTGGGTCAAGCCTTCCGAGATCCCTCCCTGTGTGCAAGCAGTGGGAGACAGCGCCGTTGGAACCTTCTTCACCAAAGGATGCACCCCCAGCGAGGCCTGTGCTTGCGCCAACGTAGACGGGGGCGAGCTTATCTCCCAGTTGTTGGGGAAGGCCCAGAACCGGGTGGACGTGTGCGTCATGGAGTTGCAGGACTTTTCGGTGAGTGATGCCCTGGTCTCATGCAAGAACAGGCAGGTCTCAAGCCGGGTCGTGGTGGACGACAGCTATGCTGATCCCAATGAAGAGCCGGCCATGAAGGTCATTTCGCAGGCAGGGATTCCGGTGGTCCATGACGACGACGATGACGCCCTCATGCACAGCAAGTTCATCATCGTGGACGAGCGCTGGGTGCTAGTCTCTTCGGCCAACTTCAGCACCTACGATGCTCAATCCAACGCCAACAACACCCTGGTCTTCGATTCCCCCGAACTGGCTGACTTGTTCCAGAGGCGATTCGATACCTTCTTTCAAAACCACCAGTTTCACGACACGGCGCAGGTCAACGATGGGGTCGTCCAGGTGAACGGTCACGACGTGGAGGTCTACTTTGGGCCCTACGACGACAACGAGGCGAGCTGGAAGAGCATCCAGCGGCTCGAACAAGCAATCTACGAAGCCCAGGACGCCGTCCACTTCAGCATCTTCGCCTTCACGTTGGAGGAGATAAAGGATGCCCTTCAAGAGCGATGCGGGGAGATTGAGCTGGTGGGGTTGTATGACGCAGAGCAAGCGGACGACTGGAACTCCGTGAAATTCCACAACTGGTGCCCCCAGGCCACCCTGCTCCCGGCCAACGTGCAAGGGGATTGGGGATTCAAGAAACTCCACCACAAAGTACTCATCGCCGACCCGGGAACACAGCACGGGTTGGTGGTCACCGGCTCCACGAACTGGTCTTACAGTGCAGCGGCAAAGAACGACGAGGTCATGGTAGTGGTTCATGATCCAGACGTTGTGGAACAATTCGAGGCGGAATTCCAAAGCCGCCTACAAGAGGCCAAATAGTCTGCAAGTGGAAAGCCCCAGGGGGGCGAAGCGGAGGGGAAGATGTTCGACTGGACCATCGTAAATGGTCAAGCCGTGTTGCCGGACGGCACGAAGCGAGTGGACATCGGCATTTCAGGTCACCGAATCCAGGCCATTGAAGACGACCTCTCTGATGCTCCAAGCAAGGGAAAGATCGATGCCCAGGGACTCATGGTGCTCCCTGGGCTGGTGGACATGCACACCCATTTTCATCTTGCAATGGGAGGGGGTCGCTTCTCGGAGGCCTTTGAAACGGGGACTCGAGGGGCCATCCGAGGGGGGGTGACCACGGTGGTCGATTTCGCTGATCCAGACGACGGAGGAATCCTGTCTGGGCTGGAAGCTCGACGCCG
>CALFHQ010000723.1 GCA_937876385.1 uncultured Pseudomonadota bacterium | reverse complement strand
CGAGAAGCTGCTGCCCCGGCCGCCCCGGACCGACACCCGCAAGCGGTTCGAAACGGCGGCTTTCGGAGAGCTCTGGCTATGCGACTTCATGCACGGCCCCCAGGTGCAGGTCGACCGGACCCACAAGAAAGCCATTCTCTGCGCCATCATTGACGACCACACCCGGCTGATTGTGGGGTATGCCTTTCAGACCCAGGAGACCATTTCGGCTCTGACGTCGGTAATGAAGGATGCCCTTTCCGCCTACGGCCTTCCGAAACGGTTCTACACGGACAACGGCTCGGCTTTCTCCTGCGACCTGTTGGCCAAAGCCTGTGCGCAGGGCGGGATTTCTCTGATCCATTCCAAGCCCTACGACTCACCGTCCCGTGGGAAAATTGAGCGGTTCTTCCGAACGGTCCGAGACCGTTTCCTCCCCGGTCTGGTGGGCACACCCACCCTGGACGACATCAACCTTGCCTTCCATGCGTGGCTCAACGAGGGGTATCACCATCAAGTCCATTCCGGGACGGGGGAGCGACCCATCGAACGTTACAAAGCCTCGGCGGGACGAAGCCGATTGCGTCGAGTCTCGGAGCACGAGCTGGACGAATTCTTTCTGGTGCGACACGAGCGCATCGTCAACAACGACGCCACGATTTCCTTCCAGGGGACGATCTACGAAGTCCCGGCGGCTTACATCCGCCAACGCATTGAAATCCGCCACCCGGTCGATGATCCCCAGGACCTGGCCCTCTATGACAACGGCGACCGGGTCGCTCGACTCAAACCCGTCAATCCCCGGGAGAATGCTCGCACCTTCTGTGTCGAGAAGGCCGAGACGGCCCTCTCGTTTTCCCAACGGAAGGTGGAATCATGAACGAACTCCTCACCTGGTTTGGACTCAAACGACAGCCCTTCGACAAAGGCATCAAGGCCTCCACCGCCATCGAAACGACTCCTCTCAACGAAGCACTGGCTCGATTGGACTACATCCGACAGAGGGGAGGAATGATGCTGTTTACCGGCGACCCGGGAGTCGGCAAGACCCTGGCATTGAGGCGCTTTGCCGATTCCCTGAGCGAGACCCGATACCGAACGGTCTACACCCCGCTCACCACGCTGCGTGGCACCGATGTCCTTCGACATCTCAGCCATCTGCTCGGCCTGCGAAACCAGTCCAGCAAAGCCACCTTGTTTCAGCAACTCCAACAGGAAATCCTCGACTCTCACGAGCAGAAGGGGCGCACCGTCGTCCTGCTCATCGATGAAGCCCAACTACTCCAGACGCCGGCGCTGCACGAACTGCGATTACTCACCAACTTCAAGATGGACAGCTTCGACCCCTTCGTCCTCGTGCTGGCCGGACAGTCCGAGCTGCGCCGCCTGTTTGAATATGCCGTCATGGAGCCTTTTGCCCAGCGCTTCGGTATGCGCTACCACATGCCTCCGCTGGAGCCCAAAGAGACCGTGGTCTACCTCCAGAAACATCTGCAACTGGCGGGGGCCCACGACCCCATCTTCCACGATGACGCCTTGAGAGCCCTCCATGAAGCCTCCTTCGGACTCCCGAGGCGCCTCGGATCCCTGGCGACACAGGTCCTCCAGTATGCCGTCTTTGCCGAGAAACGGACCATCGATGCCGACCTGGTCCTGCACGCCCTCAAAGGCCAGTAGACCCCTACGAAATGCCTATCTACAAACTGGAAACGCCCGTCAGAATAGACCGAGACTGGTCGAAACAGCGTGGCTCTCAAGCCGCAAAACTCCAACTCCGACTTGAGACACCACCCCCGAAAACGACCCTCTTCCGGTCGAAATACCACCGCAACGAACTGTCAGAATAGCGTGGGAAGCAACAGCGAATGTCGAATTGGAAGTTGTCCCCGTCCAGCGCCAACCCGGGAACCAGATACAGGAAATCGTGCAGGCCGGTGTCCACCGTTCCCGTGAAATAGTCCAACCCCAGATAGATTCCGCCGTCCCGGACGTTGTGCTCTTTCGCCGCAGCAGGCAAAGACATCAGCAGGGCAGACAAGCTAACGATGGCCCAGAACCCTCTCAACGGACACCTCCTGGTCGGGAACCTCGGAACGTGCTTGTGGCAGTCCGTGCCGGGAATGCTACCACGGGGGCTGGGGCGAGACAATTCGTGGTCGAATCCAACTCGGCACTTGACGGTGATGCGATTGGAGGACCTAATCACATCAGAATCTGATGCGATTGGTGGTCGCAATCGCATCACAATCGCACTCGTGGTTGAACAGGGTCCCTGGGAAATGGTAGAAGAGAACCTCTTGACTCAACCGAGATTGGAGTCCCCATGAAGAACGTCCTGGTTGCCGGTATGTCGCTGATGCTGTCCCTTCTGGATCTGGCCTCCCGCACAACCTGTCCGTGTC
>CALFHQ010000722.1 GCA_937876385.1 uncultured Pseudomonadota bacterium | reverse complement strand
CTGTGCACAAGTTCGTGAACTCGGTCATCGAAGTCATCACCGGGATGCCGGGCTTCTTCGGCGGTCGTTTGTGTTTCGCTGCCAAAACCGGGCTGGCGACCAAAGGGGTCTTTGCCATTGGTCTGGATGGGTACGGTAGACGGACGCTGGCCGCTGGAGACACCATCAACATGCTTCCCTCCATGGTGGCTGGGAACGCCCTGTATACATCCTTCAAGGCTGGGAAACCGGACATCTACTTGAATGGAAAGCGGATCACCAACGATGCCCGTGCCTATCGCGGGGCGAGAATGTCCCCGGACGGAGCGGTGATTGCGGTGAGCGCCGATGACGGCGGGCAGTCGGACATCTTCCTCATGTCCAGCAATGGGAAGATCATCAAGAACCTTACCAAGCACTGGGCCGACGATGTGTCCCCTACGTGGTCTCCCGACGGGTCTATGCTGGCCTTTGTCTCCAACCGAACCGGCTCCCCCCAGGTGTATGTCATGAATCGGGACGGAAGCGGGACGAGGCGAGTGACCATGGCAGGGGGGTACAACTCCACGCCGACCTTCGGCCCCGGCGGCCTCATCGTCTTTGCGGGCATGGATGAGGGGCACTCCGACATCTTCACCGTCGATCTCGAAGGGAACATGACCCGTATCACCCAGGATCAGGGGAGCAACAAGGACCCCGCCATCTCTCCCGACGGACGGCACGTCGCTTTTGTCTCCAATCGGGGTGGAAAGACCCTCATTTGGGTCTCCACCATTGATGGCCGGTATCAATTCCCCATCACCGAGAAGAGCCTGGCCTACTCGACCCTCTATTGGGCCCGCTAGGGTTTTTACGATGAGCACGAAACGAATCGCCCTGATTCTTCTTTTTGCCGTCTCATTTGGAGTCTACTTCAACAGCATCCCTTCCCAATTCGTCTTGGATGATCCGGCAGCCGTGCAGGGACACCCCGGGGCGAAGTGGCCTTTGAACCTCGAAGCCATCTTCACCACCAACTACTGGGGAGACCGGGAGAACTTCGAAGACCTGAGCATCTACCGCCCGTTGGCCACGTTGACTTTTGCCCTCACCGACGGGCTGGGCGGCAGCGACTGCCCCGGGTGCCATCGCACGGTGAACCTCCTGCTGCACTTCGCCTGCGCCTGGATGGTGTTTCTCCTGGGAGCAGCCCTTTTTCGACGGGAGAGCGTCGCCCTGGTGGCCGCCCTCGTCTTTGCCGTGCATCCCATTCACACCGAAGCGGTGGTTGGAATTGTCAGTCGCGCCGAGCTCCTTGCTGCCTTGTTCGTTCTGCTGGGGACCTGGGGCTATCTGAAATGGGTGCGCGGGGTGGACAAGGTGGTCTGGGGCTTCGTCCAGCGCACACCCACCGAGGGCATGGCCCTGCTG
>CALFHQ010000721.1 GCA_937876385.1 uncultured Pseudomonadota bacterium | reverse complement strand
CTCGCCGCAATCGTCGCAATAAATAATCGGAATCGGGGCGCCCCAGTAGCGCTGCCTGGAGATTCCCCAATCGCGGAGTCGGTAGTTGATGGTGCGTCCGCCGAACTGTTTCTCTTCGAGGTAGTCGTTGATGGACTCTATGGCCTCGACATTTTTCATGCCGGTGAAGGGACCGGAGTTGGCGAGGATTCCTTCGTCGACGTAGGCTTGGGTCAACTCCTCGGCGTTGAGGGTTTCTCCCTCGGGGTTGATGACGACTTCGATGTCAATGCCGTACTTCTTTGCGAACTCGAAGTCTCGCTGGTCGTGTGCGGGGACGGCCATGATGGCGCCGGTTCCGTATTCCATGAGTACGAAGTTCGCGACATAGATGGCGACCCGTTTTCCGGTGAGTGGGTTGGTGGCGTAGGAGCCGGTGAAGACTCCGTCCTTGTCCAGTCCCCCTTCGGATCGAAGGGCACCGAGGCGCTTGGCTCGTTCGACGAAGGCGTCGACATCGGCTTTTTGCTCGGGGGTGACGAGTGTGGCCAGTCGGGGATGTTCAGCGGCGAGGGACATGAAGGTGACGCCAAAGAGGGTATCGGGTCTGGTGGTGAAGATTTCCAGGGGGGCATGAGCGCCTTCCACGGGGAATTCGACTCGAGTCCCGTGGCTCTTTCCGATCCAGTTTTGTTGTTGTCGGATGACGTGCTCGGGCCAGCCTTCGTGGAGTGTTTCGAGGCCTTCGAGGAGTTCATCGGCGTAGTCGGTGGTTTTGAGGAACCAGGCGGGCATCTCCTTTTCGACAACGGCTCCTCCGCAGCGCCAGCAGACGCCTCCGTCGGCTTGCTCGTTGGCGAGGACTCCGTGGATGTCGCACCAGTTCACCCGTGCGGTTTTGCGGTAGGCGATTCCCTTCTTCCATGCCTCGATGAATATCTTCTGTTCCCACTTGTAGTAGTCGGGGTCGCAGGTGGCCACTTCCCGGTCCCAGTCGTAGGAGAAGCCAAGGCGTTTGAGCTGTTCCCGCATGGAGTCGATGTTGGCGTGTGTCCAGTCGTCGGGGTGGATTCCCCGTTCGATGGCCGCGGTTTCTGCGGGCATGCCGAGGGCATCCCAGCCCATGGGGTGAAGGACGTTGAATCCTTGTCGGCTTTTGTATCGAGCGAGGACATCGCCGATGGTGTAGTTTCGGACGTGCCCCATGTGGATTCGACCTGAGGGGTACGGGAACATAACCAGGGCGTAGAATTTGGGGCGGTGCTCGTCTTTGCGAACCTTGAATCGTTCGGTTCGTGCCCATTGTTCT
This sequence comes from uncultured Pseudomonadota bacterium, assembly GCA_937876385.1. GTDB lineage: Bacteria > Myxococcota_A > UBA9042 > CAIXZC01 > CAIXZC01 > CALFHQ01. The sequence goes on along the minus strand of CALFHQ010000721.1, from coordinate 8,270 downwards.
TGCCATCGCTGTTCAATATCGGAGTAACGATACTCCTGTCGATCGTCGGTCACTGGATTCCTCCTTCTGGATGACGTCGATGATTGCTCGGGGGGTCTTCGGCGGGCGGTTTACTCTTCGACCTTCTTGATAAATGCCACGTTGTCAATGAGGATCACCCCTTTGTCAGGGTGTCCGGCGCGCTTCACTTTGAAACTGACGGACTTGACGCTGAAGGGCTGAACGTCGTCTCTGCACAGCTTCTCCATTGGAATCTGGAAGCGTTTCCAGCGGTCTGCGGGGATTGTAATGGGTCCGAATTCAGCGGCCTTTCCCTGGTGGAATTCGGCGTACTTTTCCCACTGTACGATTTCGACATACAGTTTGTGTTCGGCGGCATCCCCGGATTTGGCGAGGAACGTAAGGGCTTGGTAGTTTCCGAGGTCTCTCTTGTCGGTTTCGCAGTCCTTTCCGAGTCCGAGGTTTTCGAACATCCCGCAGAAGGCGTCATCGTAGGGGAGGTCATAGGCCAGTGCGGCGACCCCGGTGACTCCTTCGGGGAGATCGGCGTAGGTGCAGGAGGCTCCTTCGTATTGCCAGGTATCGAAGGTGGCTTTGAGGAGGTTCAGCTTGAGTTCCTCTTCGACCTCTTCCCCAGGGACGTTTTCCTCCCCGCCGGTGGGCTTTCGAGTGCAGGTGAACGTATGTTCCTGCATGGTGTTTTCGTAGTCGTTGACCATAAGCCAGGTATCTGGAATGGGGTCGGGTCTCAGCTCGAGTTCCGGTTCCTGGGCTCCTGCCTTTACCTTAATTGTAAAAGAGGCGTTGACGATTTCTTCTCCCCCCTTGAGGGCGAGTTTGATTTCGTCGGTGCAATCGGCTTCGTGGCTCTTTGCCACGAAAGTGAACTCTACGGCCGATTCGTCTTTGAGCTTGAGTTCTCCGCAGTTTTGCGGGCTCGTGACTTCGTAGGTGTAGGGAATTCCGGTTTTGTTGTCGATGTTCCCCTTGAGAGTCGCCCCGGATTCAATCACCCGAGTATCGGGGTTGAAGTTCACGATGAGCCCCTTTGGAAGGGCCGACTTCTTCGTTGCGTTTCCGTCTGCTGCCTTGTCTGCTTTGTTTTGATTGCAGGCGAAGGACATCAGGACGACGAGAAGACCAATCACCAATCGTTTCACGAGAGCACCCCCTCTCTGACTGTTATTCCAAAGCGTGCTGAATGTACACCACGGACAAGCGGGTTGCAAGGCCGTAAATCGTCCGTCTTGGGGGGAGAATTCGGGAGTCTGGGAGGATTGAAGGTGGTTGTACACCGTGGTTTGAGATTGAATTGACTTTTCCCCCCTTGATTCTATACTGGGCAAAGCCGGAGGTTGATAAATTGCGTCTCTCCCGAGCCTTGTTTGTGTTCCCTACCCTCTTCACATTGACGAGCGTCTTTCTGGGGTTTTTGTCCCTCGTGAGTGCTGCCGATGGGAAGTTCGTTTTGAGTGCCTTGAGTATTCTTTTCGCTTCGATTTTCGACTCCATGGACGGGAGCGTGGCGCGAGCAACTCGCACCGAGAGCCAGTTCGGCATCCAGCTTGATTCGTTGGCTGACGTCATCAGTTTTGGGATCGCACCGGCGGTTCTGGCCTACCTGTTCTTTTTTGAAGAAGCGCTGGCGGCGGGGCTGATTGACTGGGGGATGATTGCGAGCTTCGTGTTTGTTGCTGGAGGGACCATTCGACTGGCCCGGTTCAATGTACAGGCAGGGCAGCGTGGGAAGATTCCCAAGGGGATGTTCATCGGGTTGCCCATTCCGTGTGCGGCGGGTCTCGTGGCTGGATTGGTGTTTGCCCTCTCCATGACGAAAACGACGGTTGGAATCGGGGTAGCAGTTTCCTTAATGGTAGCTGCGGCTCTTTTGATGGTTTCTCCGGTGATTTACCGGAAGCGAGTCTCCATGAGATTGCGCCTCAACCGCGTTTTGATCGTCGTTCTGGGCGTCACGTTGTTGATAGTGGCGTTGGTCAATCCGCCCTTTGTCATCTTTGCCTTCTTCGCCTTTTATGCGGTGGAGGGGTTGATCGAGAATATTGTCAGACGGTTGAACGCACAATCTAGACGGGCTCGGTTGACCGAGAAATCGGATCGTTTGTACTGAACATTCCAGAAATCGGCGGCTGTCATGAACCATTCTTTGGGCAAGCCAGGGAAGGTCCTGTTCCTTTTGGGAACCGGCGGCGTGGGGAAGACCACGGCGTCGCTGGTGTTGGCGTATGCTCTGGCCCGCCGTGGCCGTCGGGTGCAACTTCTGACTGTGGATCCTGCTCGTCGACTTTACGATATGGCGTCGAAGGTTCAAGCCAGTCATCCCAATCTGTCCGTGTTCCATCTGGACGTTCCATCCCTCTTTGACGGGTTCATTCGCCGCAACGCGCCAGACGAGGAGACGGCTCGTCAAATCCTCGATTCTCGATTCGCTCCGTTCTTGACGGATCACCTCCCGGCGTTGCATGAGTACGTAGCCTCGGACCGGATTCTGGAGGACTACCGCTCAGAGAAGTTCGACCACATCGTGGTGGACACACCGCCGTTTGCCTATGCGCTGCATTTTCTGGATGCTCCGGAGCGTCTGCGTCGGATGGCGAGTCGTGCCCGAGGGCTTTTGAGCGGCAAGGGAGGGGTTGGCCGAAGGGCCTTGTCCCCGGTGTTGACTCGGGGGCTGTCATTTTTCCTGGGACGTGGATTTCTGGGGGAGCTGGTGGAGTTTCTGGCCTCCTTCGATCGCTTGTGGGTGAGCCTGGAGGACCGAAGCCGAGGGTCCATGCAGTTGTTTCAAGAGGACTCCACGTTCGGCGTTGTGGTGGTTCCCGAGGCGCGGTCAGTGGATGATCTGCTGAGCTTCTTGCGGGGGGCTCCCGAGTGGTTGAAGCTGGATTTCGTTCTGGCCAACCGTTCGGTGCTTCTTCCGGAGATGCATGAGGCTTCTCCTCTGGACCGGGACCAAGTGTCCAGACTGCTATCAAAGCTGGACGGTTGTACAGGGGCGCTGGAGCGTCTCTCCCGGGGCATTGTCGAGTCTGCAAGGCTGGCTTCTGGGATGGCTGACCATCAGGCCCGTGCCTTGTCCCGGGTTGAGCGTGAGTACCCGGCGCTGGCCCGCCAGTTGTTGAGATTTCCCCTTCTTCCTGGGGGGGTGGACGGGGTGGCCCATCTAGAAGGATTGGCTCAGGTGGCTGAGGAGTGGATGGAAGCTCGGTGGTTCCAGGATTGATCCGATTCTTTACGGGGAAGTGCGGTTCTGCTAGACTTTTCCGGTTTGACAGTGGCTCATGGAGGGCTGAAATGGTATCGACGGAGTTGTTGGAGAAGTTGGTTTGTCCCGTGGAGCGCAAGCCGCTGTCCATGCTTTCCCAGGAAGAAGCGGACGCCTTGAAGGCGGATTTGGTTTCGGGAAAGGTGGTTCCGGTGGGGTCTGTGGACTGGCGGCTGGACGAGGTCACCGGTTTTCTTGTGACCCGCAGTCGGAAGGTGGCCTACCCGGTGGTCGACGGCATTCCCAGTTTGCTCCCGGATTCCCGGATTGTGCTGTCCGAGTAAGATATTTGGCTGTGGATGGTTCAAGAGGGATTGAATGAAGAGGCAGATCCGTTTTCGTGTTCATGGGCGTGTGCAGGGGGTGTGGTTTCGCCAATCGACCCTCAGGCGAGCTCGGGAATTGGGCATCGCCGGCTGGGTAGCCAACTGCCCTGATGGAACGGTTGAGGGAGTGGCCCAGGGGGAAGAGGAATCTCTTCTGTCCTTTGAGGGGTGGTTGCATTCGGGCCCTCCTTTGGCGGAAGTTTTGAAAGTTGACGTCACTCGAGAGTCCCTGGAGACGGTTTTTGAAGAGTTCTCCAACAAGGGTTCAGGCTCTCGATAGAAGGAGGCATTGCGCCATGGCGGTTGCGACTCACATTCGCACAGTTGTCAAGAGAAACGGGGAGACTGCTCCCTTTGATCCCGAGCGCATCGGCATTGCGATATACAAGGCAGCATCCTCCATCGGGGGAAAGGACAAGGAGCTGGCAAAGGAGTTGGCCAGAGAGGTGGTCGAGCAGTTGAACGGCAACTTCCCGGGAGGTGGTTCTCCCACGGTGGAGGACGTCCAGGATCAAGTCGAGCGGACTCTCATCTTGAACGGTCACGCTCTAACTGCAAAGGCCTACATTCTTTACCGGCAGCATCGCAAGCAGGTGCGAAAGGGGGAGATTGGTCGTCAGGTGAGCGGGAAGGTGGAGACCATTCCGTGGAAGCTGCTTTGGAAGACCCTGGCTTGGAATGCTCACAACGACTGTGACTCCTTCGATGGCTTGAACCGATGGATTCGCTCGGGTCGATTTGGGGAGTTGGTTCAGGGTGCTGAGGGGGAGTACAATCAGCAGCTTGATTTTGCGGCGCAGGAGGTCCTTCATCGGGAGGGCGTGCGTATGGTCATCGTCGCCGGGCCTTCCTCCTCGGGGAAGACGACGACCACGTACAAGCTGGCACAGAGATTGAAGAAAGCGGGTATGGAGCTCGTGGCCATTAACCTGGACAACTACTTTCGAGACCTCGACCTGCACCCCAAAGACGAATACGGGGACCACGACTACGAGACCCCCGAGGCCATGGATCTCGCCCTCATCAACGAGCACTTTGAGAAGCTCCTCAAGGGGGAAGAGGTCCGGATGCCGGTGTATGATTTCCACACAGGGAAGCAGCATCTGAATCAGACCCCCATGCGATTGGCGGACAACCAGATCTTGTTGGTGGACACCCTCCACGGCTTGTATGACGACTTGAGCGCCCGGGTGGAGGCTGCAGCGAAGTTCAAGTTGTACATCGAGACCTTCAGCCAGGTCCGCACCCCGGATGGGGGTTTCTTTCGGTGGACTGATGTGAGGTTGTTGAGGCGAATGGTTCGAGACGCCAATTTCCGCAACCACGACCCCCGGCTCACGCTGGGTCACTGGCACTATGTTCGCCGCTCCGAGATGAAACACATCATCCCTTACCTGCACACCGTCGACTTCACCGTCAACGGGTCGTTGTCCTACGAGCTTCCGGTGCTGAAGCGTCAGGTCTGGGGGTACTTCAAGGGGTTGGCGGATTACTACCAGGAGCACCCTGAACGACAGGACGCCATCATCCGTTCCCAGCGGGTGTTGCATCACCTGGATGCTTTGGAAGCGGTTGGAGAAGAAGACGAGGCTGCGATTCCGGGCGATTCGTTGATGCGGGAGTTCATCGGCGGCAGTACGATTCGCTATTGATGTGATAAGGTTGGGACCGTAAAGTGGCCCCATTTTTCAGGGGAGAGACGACATGGGCGACCAACGCCGTTCGATGGAGCTGAAAGTCGGCGCATTCCTGTTGCTGACCACTGCGGTGTTGGTAGCCTTCATCCTGGTGCTGGGGAATTTCCGCTTTGCTCCCGGATTCTCGCTCACGGTGAATTTTCCTGCTTCCGGCGGATTGCGAGAGGGTGCCAAGGTGAAGATTGCCGGGATGCCTGCCGGCAAGGTGAAGGAATTGACCTTCGTGGGTGGAGAGGAGACGGACTCGAAGGGGCAACCGGTGTGGGTCCGGGCTCGCATTGAGCTGGACGCCGAGATGGCCCGGTCGGTGACGGATACGGCTCGCTTTTTCATCACTACAGAGGGGATGCTCGGGGAGATGTACGTGGAGATTACTCCGGGCGAGGAGACTGGGACCCCCTTGGCGGATGGTGCGGAGGTTGCTGGGGAGCGGATCCTGCAGCTCCAACTGGCCACTGCCCGTGCGATGAAGATGTTTGAGAAGGTGGAGAAGATGTTGGGGGAGGGTTCCGGCAACGTTCAGGGGTTGGTAGACAAGGTTGAGACGATGTTGGACCGCACCAACAAAGTATTGGAGAAGCTTGACCAGGAGTTGCCGGCGTTGGTGGAGGATGCCCGTGGGGTCATGTCTCGGGCCTCGAATTCGTTGGAGCGCCTGGACGAATTGGCAGCCCAGGGCAAAGAGATTCTTCCCGAGGCGAAAGAGGTGGATGCCATCGTGTTGAGCATTCGGGAGACGGTTGGGGCGTTGGAGCGGCAGGTTCCCGGGATGTTGGACGAGACCCGCCTGGCCATCGGGGATGCTCGCACGTTGATGGGGGATACCGATGGACGACTGGCTCGCCTCGAAGGGGAGTTGGTGCGAACGACGAAGAAGACTCGTCGGTTGCTTGACCGAGCCGACTCCCTTCTGGCTTCGTTGGATGGCGAGAAGATGATGGAGCAGGTCAACGGTTCGGTGGGGCAGTTGCTTGAGCAGGTTGACGAGACGGGAAAATCGGTGGGGCGTCTGGTCAATCGAACGGACGCTGTTGTGGCGGGCGTCTCGGAGATTGTTTCCGACGTCAAGAAGGGCAAAGGGACGTTGGGAGCGTTTCTCGTGGACCGAGAGATTTACGACGACGTGCGGGAGTTGATTCTCGATCTCAAGCGAAATCCCTGGAAGGTTCTTTACAAGCCGTAAATCCTCCGGTCGCCCGAAGACCTCGAACGGCCCTTTCTTGGCACTTCCTCTTGTGTATTCACCGTCCTTCTTAGTATAGTACCCCCGGTGTGCGAAGTGTGTCCTTGCTCCTCAATGGGTGGAGGTACGGTTTTATGACTGGCCGGAAATTTGGATGGTTGCTGGCGTTCCTGGCTGTGTTGGTTTTCGTTGGGGCCTGTGGGTCTGACGGCGGTCCGACGGGAAACGGCGGGGATGTGAAAGCGGATGAGGGCACTCTGGATCAGTCGGGGAAGTCAGATCTCGACAGTCCGGACGGTTCGGGGAAGCCCAACGACCTGTTGGACGATGAGTTGAAGGACCCCGACGTCGACGTCGTGGATCTTGTAGAAGACCTCCCTCCGGAAATCGAAGAAGTCTGGGACGTCCAGGACGTGCAGCCGGAATTGTCCGATGTGGATCTGGAGCTTACGGATCTGGAAGAGGAAGTTGCGGACGTGGTGGAGGAGATCGAGCCCGACGAAGTTGAGGTGGAGATTGTCCCTCCTTGCGAGCTGGGTACCTCCTGTGACGACGGCGATCCGTGCACTCTCAACGACTTCTGCACTGAGGACGGGTGCGTGGGTGAGATGCGTCCGTGTTCGGACAATCTCGAGTGTACCTTCGATTTGTGTGTGGATGGAAGCTGCGTCAACGATATGAAGCCGGGGTGGTGTTACATCTGGGGCCAGTGCTGGGAAGAGGGTTCCATGAACCCCAACAATCCGTGCCTGGAGTGCATCACTTCCCACCGAATTTACACCTGGTCGAGCGACGACTCCAACGAGTGCAACGACGAGAATCCTTGCACTCTTGACGACTCCTGCCACTCGGGAACGTGTGCTGGGGAGATGGTCACCTGCGACGATGGCGAGCCGTGCACCACTGACTTCTGCGTGGACGGGGTCTGTTATCACCAGCCGTTGAATGCGGTCTCCTGTGACGACGGCGACCTGTGCACCATTGGAGACTTGTGCATCAGCGGCGAGTGCATACCGGGTGACACAGAGCGTAACTGTGACGACTTCAACGACTGCACGGCAGACACCTGCGACCCTGTGGAAGGGTGCGTATACATGAACATGGACGGCGAATCTTGCGAAGACGGGAACCTGTGCACATCGGGTGACACGTGCCAGAGTTCGTTGTGTCTTCCCGGGCCGGCCGTCGTTTGTGAAGACAACAATCCGTGCACCACCGATAGCTGCTCCCCTTATGTTGGATGCAAGTTCATCAACAACAACCTCTTGTGCAACGACGGTGATCCCTGCTCCATCGGTGACCAGTGCATCGGAGGTGTGTGCAAGAAGGGTTCGGAGCTGTACGACTGCGACGACGGAAACACCTGCACGAGCGAGTGGTGCGCTGTGGGGCAAGGGTGTGTTTACTCCCCCCTGGTGGCCCCTTGCAGCGACGGCGACAGTTGCACTTACGGGGACCACTGCGAGGCGGGAGAATGTGTCTACGAGTTTGAATTGGAGTGTGACGACGGGAACCCGTGCACCAACGACATTTGCGACGAAGCGTTTGGCTGTGCCAACATCAACAATTCGATTCCTTGCACGGACAACAACGCTTGCACCATCGGTGATCAGTGCGTAGACGGCGCCTGCACCCCGGGCGTGGTTCCGCTGATGTGCTTTGAGGGCAACCCCTGCGCCGACGGATACTGCGACCCGGATTACGGTTGCATCATGCAGCCCAACGACGACATGCCGTGTAACGACGGAAATGAGTGCACGTTGCAGGATATGTGTAGTGCG
>CALFHQ010000720.1 GCA_937876385.1 uncultured Pseudomonadota bacterium | reverse complement strand
CTCCGGTGTGGCTGACGCCGTGGCGTTTGCTGACTCAAACCCCCGCACCCATGCTCTTCCTGGCGGTCCTGGGAATCGCCTCCCTGCGCAGATTCTCTCGAGCGTCAATTGACGTTGTCGTGGCGCTTGCCCCCGCTGCCGCCGTCCTCGTGGTCATGATGTTGTCCGGGTCAGGTTACTATGCTGGTGGAGTAGATGGTTGGGCGCTTCTGGCACCCCTTCCTGTACTACTTGCGGTAGGTGGATACGACAGGTGGTTTTCCCTTCGAGTCGCACACGCCAGAACGGGGAGTGCCGCCCTGCGAGCTGTTGTTCTTGTCGTGGCAGCGGGCCACTTGATCTGGGTGAATATCAACACTTATCCACATCCAAACGTGTATGCGAACATTCTGGCCGGAGGGACCGGCCGCTTCCTGGCCGAGAACAACAGCGTCGCCAGCGAGCCCAGAATTGAGGACGATACTCTCAGATTCATCAAAGGAAGTGGCAGTGTGGTATTTGTGCCAGAGCAACCCGGCATCGCCGGTGCGCTCCGGCTGGCGGGCAGATGCGATCCCGCTTTCGACATGAAGAATCGGCCAATGGGTCCCTATCCGCTGGTGGAACTGTATTCTCCACAAAGTCTCGGCTGGCACTCATGGGTCAAGTTTTTGCGAGCCAAGGAAGCTGATGTCACGAAGACCATAGCCGGCATAGTGGTCTGGCGAGTCTTCCTACCTCGAGGAGGAACCGAATGATTCTCACCGTAGTGATCCCCGTCTACAACGAAGAAGAAACCCTCGAAACGCTCGTTCGACGAGTCCAGAGGACGGAGTTTGACAAGGAGATTCTTCTTGTGAATGACGGTTCCACAGACGGAACAGCGGAAGTCCTGGCGCGGCTCGAGACGGAGCCAAATATTCGGGTCTTTCATCAGGAGAGAAACATGGGGAAAGGGGCGGCTCTTCGTAGGGGGTTTGAGGAGGCTTTGGGAGATGTCATTATCGTCCAGGACGCCGACCTTGAATACAATCCCAACGACTACGGCGTCTTGCTGGAACCCATTCTCCAGGACAAGGCCGACGTCGTCTATGGATCGCGCTTCAGCGATATCAGCCGAAAGGTGCACTCCTACTGGCACACGATGGGCAACCGGATGCTGACGACCATGAGCAACTGGATGTCCGACATCTACATGACAGACATGGAGACCTGCTACAAGGTGTTTCGTCGGGAGGTCATTCAGAGTATCTCCCTGGACTCCAATCGCTTCGGTTTTGAGCCTGAGGTCACGGCCAAACTGGCTAGAATTCCTGGATTGAGAATCTACGAGGTGCCGGTGACATACAACTACAGGACCTTTGCCGAAGGGAAGAAGATTGGGTGGAAGGATGCGGTGTCAACGGTTGCGAGAATCCTCTACTACAACACGAACCACTGCGAAGAGAAGGCCTACAAAATTCCTGTTCGGGAGATCCAGATGAAGATTGCGGAGTCCAGAGAACGAATAGCGGGGGGACAAGGCTAGAGACTGGCCTAGTTGAACTTTCTATCCAGTTGTTCCTTCATCGTCTTTTCGATTTGACCCTTCATGACTTTTGCAGCGATTCCTTTCAGTGAGATGTCCACCGACACGGTGTTTTCATCTACCACGAAATTCGCTGTGAACATCTTGCCAGACGCCGTCCCGTGAGTTCCGTCAGCGTTCCATCCGGTGTCGCTGATCAAGTGGCTCAGCTTCTGGTTGAACTTCTCCAGCAGGTCTCTTGCGCGCGTCTTCGCCTCGTCGAGTTCCAACGTGTGCGCTCTCTCCACATGAATATCACCCATCGAAGCCTCCTCTTTGGCGTATCGAGTATTGGACCTAGGGAGTAGACCACGGAATTCCAATCGGTGTCAAGAAGTGGTCATCCGCTCATATGATTGACCGATGGAATCAGCGGACAGCCGGTTGTTCCCTCCTCGGATACCCTTTTTTGTGGCAAATGGTGGCCCAACAGGTTATGAGGGACCGGTGAGGTCCATCGTCACGGAGGAAACCCATGGACAAGAATGCTGTTGAACGGTTGGAGAAGGCTCAAAAGGTCCTGGAAGATGCTGGCATAGGAGTCATCGGCGTCGATGACGAGTTCGAGGCGCTCATTGTTGGGGGCCTTGAAGGTGTTCAGGAATATGCCGGAGTCCGGATCGAAGTAGAGGACGAGGCACTGTTCATTGTGCTGGAGATCTTGTTCCAGGGCGAGGACATCTCGGACAAGGAACAGGCCATTGAGTACTTCAAGCATATTTTCAGTGATCTTCTTGCTGAAGAGCAGGATGAGATCGAGCTCGACTTCGATGAGGAGGAGGGCTTCTGGGGCACCGAACTGGTGAAAGAGCTGGAAGGCGACGAGGAACTCGTAGAAAGCGTGCAAGTGGCGCTTGAGCACGGCCTGTGGTTCCGAATCGATGACGACGCTGAGGAAGGGGAAGAGCTGGACGACGAAGAGTGATTCCGGTTCCGACCCTCCCGTACGTCCCACTCAAGACCAAATTCTGATGAATGCGAGGCAACCATGACGGTTGATGAGGTCGTGGTAAAACTCTTGGAAGATGCTGCCGATGAGCTTCGAGCCGCGGGAATCGGGATCTTCGAGATGGACTTGGGAGCCGGTGTCCTGTGGGTAGGAGACCTGAAACGGATCAGTCAATTCGCCGGTGTGCGAGTTTCAATCAGCGCAGACTACTACTTCGTTTTGAGCCTGGAAGCGTTGATGGAATGGTCCAATAGTACGGACCACCTCTCCGCTCGGGATGTGTTCGCCGGAGCATTCCAAGACTTGCTCAGGATGGGGCAGGATTCTGTGACTCTGGAGTACGACGGCGAGAACGGTGTTTGGTTCGGTGAATTCATCCGAGAGTGTGACGGCAGAAAGGATTTGGTGAAAAGAGTCCAGGCGGCCCTCGCACACCCCTTGAGAATCAGGATCCCTGAGTCCACCGGAAACGCCTCAGGTCACTGAGTCTCCGGGCACATCTTCCGTTACAACAGCGTCTCGCTTCGCAAGGCCTTTGGGTGGCAACTACTTGGTGGTCCGGTCGACCACGACGAAGTGATCTCCAGCCGGCACTCGGACAGACAGTGTCCCGCTGGAAGCGCTATCGTGGTACCAACCGACGGTGTCAGATTCGGCCAGCGATTGAAGAGATTCAACCTCGTCGAGCGGTTGGCCATTCATCGCCACTGCCGCTGGAGCCGAACCGCCGAACCCAAGCACCGTGAAGAAAGCTCCCTTCTTGAATTCGCCCCCCTCCTTCCACTCGAGTTCGATCGTTGAAGTCAGATCCCGGACAGAGACCACCGAGCCGTCAAAGAGTTCAAAGGTCGTTTGGTCGGGCGATGGGTATACGACGGGATAAAGAACTCCCGGATCAGATGCGTATGAATCAATCTTGCCGGCATCGTCAACGGGTGCCGTCGTGTCAATGGTGGGCCGAAGCAAAGGAACGATTCCTCCCTTCTTCAGGTACAGCGGGAGCTTGCCCAAAGGAGCCTGGACTTCAATTTCCTGATTTCCCTCGTATTCCTCCCCCGTGAACCAATCAATCCAGGTACCCGGTGCAAATTGAACAGTCTTTGTCGTTTCACCCGCTCCCACGACTGGAGCAACCAGGAGGTAGTCCCCGAAGAGGTAATGGTCCGAAGGATGGACCCCCATCTCTGGATATGCCAATCCCAAAGGTCGTTGGAGCGGGCGACCATCTTCCAGAAGGGTTTGGGCGTAAGTCCATGTATAGGGGAACAGTCTCAGGTGGAGCCTGGTGTAGGTCCGATACCACCCCAATTTCTCCGAGTTTGGGTCGTTGTTCTCATTGAAGAATTCCCAAGCCACGTCGTTACTCGACGTTCCGATCTGCATCACGGAACTCACGGAGGTGGATTCAAACCAGCGGATGAATGCCTCTTCGTCTGGTGGGGAGTGTCTGTACCCTCCCGTGTCGCTGCCGTAGAAAGGGAAACCTGACGGTCCCAGCGTCAACCCGGCGATGAGCGCAGCAGGCAAGCCACCCACGGCACCGTATTCCTTGCCGTCATCATCAACCCGTATTTCTCCGTGCAGGGAAAAATCAGCATCAAGATCCCCGGGCCAGACGATAACCCCGTTGGTCTGATCTCCATAGGAACCGTGCCTGCAGAGAAGAAAACCACCATCTGGAGGGAGCATTTCCGCATACACCCGATGATAATACAGGGTGTAGCTGGACTGCATGGTTCGTTCGTCCTCGCCGTTGAAAAATTCCCACACATTGACTCGCATTCCGGAGAGGCCTGGGACGATATCCTCTCCATAGTCCAATTTGAAACCTTCTACCCCCTTTAGCGTGTACTGGCTGATGAGGCTCTGCCACCAGGAGAAGGCCTGGGGGTTCGTCAAGTCCACGGGAGTACCCCACTTGTTGAGCAACATCCCCACCACAGGAGGGAAGAAACCTTCCGTTTCGGCGTGTTCGAGGAGATCTGCCGTCGCTTCATGGCTGGTGTCCAGGTAGGGGGTATGCCACAGCGCTGTACGAAAGCCGAGACTGTGCATCAGAGATATCATGGCATCGGGGTCGGGAAACTGGGATGGATTGAAATCAAAGGTGTTCACTGCCGTGGCGTAGGGGCGATCGATCCAGTAACCAGTCGTCGCCAAGTCAAGGTCTCGGATTGTTCGAATGTCGTTCTCAACTTGATCCTGGTCTTCGTTTTCGTCTCGCCAGACCCAAGGCCCAAGGGCCCACTTCGCTGGAAGCTTCGGGTAACCGGTAATTTCGTAGTAGTGTCGAGTCAAGTCCATCGGGTTGTCTTCCACCATCAGGTAGAAAACCAGTCCCTCGGAAGCAGAGAAAGTCCCAGTGCCATAGGTAACTTCCAGAAGGTCATTCTCTTCTGTAGCGCAGCCGAAGGTCCCCGGGAGACGAGATTCGACAAATAGGCCCCATCCAGTGGTTCCGATCACAAACGGCACAGGTACATGGGCCTCGTTGTACTTGCTCTCCAGAGCTCCATAGGGCTCGATTTGCATCGCTCTGAGTTTGCCGCGGTTGTTCACCTGGTCGAAGTACTCTCCCAGGCCATAAAGCCCTTCGGATTCGTCAATTCTGGGTCGAATCCTCATGTAACCCACCGGAGATGTTGCCGGAATCACTTCCCAGAGAAAACGAACCCTGTTTTCGCCGTCCTCTGTAACATGCAGCCTGCCTTCGACTCCCTCACCAAAATCGAGCGACAGCAGGAGTTCTCCTGATTCTCCTTTGACGGAAGCGAAGGAAGAAGAAGACCTCCATTCCAATCCTTCTGGGGCTGAGTAGAGGCCATCGCCTACGATGAGAGGCCAGGGATCGTAGTTCGTCGTATCGTCCAGTTTCCCAACGAGACCGTAAGCAAATGCGTCTGCAGGGAGGCGCAGGAGAAGGTCGTCCCCTCGGTAAACAGAAAGAACCGAGGAATCTTCGAGTCTAATTGCCAGAGAACCGGATTCAAGTGAGGTGGAGGGGGCCGTCGAATCGGGCAAAGAATCTTCAACAAGGTCCACGACCTCACTCAATTGGTCTTGCCCGACTTCGAGATCGACTTGAACGTCTTCTTCAAAGATGTCCCATTCGCTGTCGGCAATGTCCGTCGTGGAATTGCCACAACCAGCAATGAACAGCCCGGAGAACAGGACAATAAACAACAATCGGCTGGTGATTTTCATCAGAGAAACCATGAGACCTCCAGGTTCTTCGCTTCCAAGCGGGGGCTACGACCCCATATCTTGTAGAACAGAGGGGGGAAAGTCTACAGAAATGGCGAATTGCAAAAGCCGATATTGCAGTGATACCATCGCCCCCTCGCAGCGAGCGGGGACGGAGGGAGAGCGAGCGGAGTGGGGACGGAGGGTGCCCCTCGCACCGTTCGGAAGCAGCGGAGAGCGGTAGCGTTGTTCTGGGGAAGGATTGTGAGATGGAAAGGATCAAGAGCATTGAGATAAGCAAAACGGTGCCAGGATCGGGGACGGAGAGAGTCAACTCCTCGCCGACTAGTAGAACCAATGGAACTCGCTTACCGCCCGCAAGTCGGAAGCGTCAGCCGAGGTGCCAGATGACGAATCTCGTGGTGGAGTCCATTGTCTGTCATTTCGTCTTGGTTAGTGTCCTTCTCAGTTGTTCTGGGAGCTACGGGTTGGACCGTGGAATTGGCGAGTACTCAACGAGGGAACTCGATCCCTTCACGGTGGAGTTGCGATGTGAAGGTGCATCTGCTTCAGAACGCGCCGGAGCGGAGAGGATGCTGATTCGTGAGAGTGCCGAAGTTGCCTTAAAGAGGGGATTCCCTTTTTTTCTCGTTGTGCTTCAATCGGAAGACGGTCTCGTTTTCTTCGGCAGAGACGAGGCCACGTCAGGGGTGAAATGGGACGTATCAGGCCAATCCGCTAGAGTCAGAATCAGGTTGATTTGTAGCGCCGAAGATGCCCAGTTTGACTATATCGACGCTCGTCGGTTTCTTGGAGGGTCGAAGCGAACAGGCGAGCCAGAGAAGAGGAACTTTCGGCACTTCCATTCGTTGTGCAAGGGACCGGCCGCTTCGCCTGATTCGGGCAGGTCCGTCGCAGGTCCGAGTGGTTTGGAAAGGGGCGGCGTTGAACGACCACAACGCAACATCACGGTTGATCAAGAATTCCTCGCTGAATGCAATGGGGTTTGCAGGCGAAACGCCGAAGTCTGCGAAGTCAATTGTCGCAATAGTTTGAAACGAAGCACTTCCTCGGTGGGGGATAGTAGCTGTTTGGAGAGTTGTCGGTATGCCGTCTTGAGATGCAGCTCACATTGTCAGGAGGAAGCCAAAAAGGTGCCAGCGAAGAAAAGTGAGTTGGTGAAGACTGATTCGCCGACTCGGGAGAAGCCGGTCATGGTCATCCCTTTGGAAAGGGACAATGAAGGAAAGTCTGACACTCAAACTTCCCTGACCCAGATGGATAAGACGAAGAAATTGCAGGGGCGAGTCGTGAGCATCGAGGGAGGGCGAATTGTTGTCGAGACTTCATGGGGACCGCTCTCATATTTGATGCAGTCGGTTTGCTATCGGTTGGTTCCAGGTATCCCAGTTGTCTTCCAAGATGTCCCGGTTGATTGCTTTGACACCTCCATTCGCTTCGAGCGGGATGGCAACAGTGAACAATGCTGGATCTACTGTCTGGAATAGGCGCCCAAGGCGGGGCAATCGCCTTCCCCAGAACGGAGCAGCGGTTGGCCCTCCGTCCCCGTTCTCATGTAGTCCTCCCTCCTTGACGCTGCGACCGTCGGAGCCGAAGAGCCCAAAAGAGCAAAAAAATGGGTCTCTCTTCAGAAAAGTTCGACCTTCTCTTGCTCAAAAGAGGTCCAAAGGCGGTTAATCAATCATAGGGAACTCGCCGATTCAACTTGCCTACATCCAGTTCTGGCCGAGAGCAAGAGATGCCGAGCCGCAATGAATGCCCCACGGATGCCGGACACTGGGAATTCGGCGGGCGTGTTGGCATCCGCGCTCCTCGACCAGACAAACTCACAAACAAGGAGGCCAAACCATGAGAGTACCGCGAAAGTACGCCTTGCCACCCGGGTCCATCTTTCACTCGATGTGGCGCTGCATCGACGGTGAGATGCTGCTGAAGAGCAGGATTGTGAAGTTGATGCTTCTGAACTCCCTGTTCGGCTTTCTGAAGAGAGCCCAGGGGGAGGTCAAGGTGTATGCATTCTGTATCATGAACAACCACATCCACAAGGCTGGAGAACTCTTGAAGGACTCTCTTCCCTTTTCAGCCTGGTTACGCAGCGCCTTCTCCTCTTTCGCTCAGAAGTTCAATCACTACGGAAAGAAATACATGTCTGGCGCGGCGGATTCTCGAAGGGATTCTCGGGCCCTTGTCTCTCCGGACCCCCATTTCCGGCGGCGAGGGCCTGTGGGAATGGACCGAAGCAAGACTCTCGTTGTGGAGGATCAACAGGCGCTGATGCGGGTGATGTTCTACATTGACTTCAATCCTGTCCGGGCGGGGTTGGTCGATGACCCGGCCGATTGGCTGTTCTCGTCGTACAGATTCTACGCCTTTGGAGAGGTCAACGAGTGGACACAGTACCTCACGCCACCCGACTTCTATCTGGCCCTGGGTCGGACACCCCGGCAACGTCAAGCCGCCTATCGACGGTTAGCGCGCATATACTTCGAGGAAGGGCGCTGCCCCACAGCAGAAGAGATCGAGTTCTCGCCTGCGATCGGAAACGGAGAGTTCGTCCGTCGCAGAAAGAGATTCCAGCGCCGACTGAACCAGTTGTTCCGTTGCAACAGGTACAATAAGGAGGTGATCGATTATGTCGTATTCTCTGTCAACAGGCTGTTTGTGCGCAGCCTGCTCCATCCGCCACCTCTCGCCCCCGAACTCCCCGTTCAGCTTGCCGCCTTGGCTGGGAGGACATGACTGAATTGGTCGTCGGTTAAATCCGCTGCCCGAGCAGTTCCGAGCGCTCGTTTGATTGGGCGGGGTCCTGACTCCACGGGAGGCTACCTACCTGAACCAGAACCACATGGTAAGGAAGTAGATGACCAGAAGAACGGCCCCGTAGGTTCGGGAGAGAAAGCGTCGTTTTAAGACAAAAACGGGGAACCAGACAAGGGCCCCCATGAAGAACATCACGCAGAATGTTATCAGGGTTGTCCGATCCCAGATGTCGATCTCGAAAGTCACGAGAAGAGAGGAGAAACCGATAACCAGAAGAAGATTGAAAATGTTGGAGCCAACAATGTTGCCCAGGCTCATGTCACCCTGTCCCTTGGCCGCAGCTGAAACTGACACAGCGACTTCCGGTAACGACGTTCCTATAGCCACCACGGCAAGGGCAATGACGAATTCGCTCACCCCGAAGAAGTTGGCGAAGGTTGTGGCGGATCGGACGAACCCACCACCTCCCAGGACGAGCAGGGCGATGCCCAGAGAGAGGTACAGAGTTGCAGACCATAGGTGTTTTAGTGGGTTCACTGCGGCCCAGAATCTGTTGCCCCGGACCTCACCGAAGAAGAAGAGCAGGAACCAGCGGAGTGGCCTGGCGATTGACGAATGAACTTCTGCAACTGGAACGTCGTTCGGCTTCCCTCTATACAACCAGAAAATAACCCCCAGAAGAAGTGACAGCATCACAACCCCGGCCATCCAGCCGACGAACTTTGTTACCAACAACCAACCGGACAACGCCAGAAGAAGCAGCATGTAGAATGAGAGCAGCATGCGGGTCACAGGCGACTTCACCTCAACCGGTTTGATCAGGGCGGTCAGCCCCAGGACCAGCCCTATGTTTGCAATGTTGCTCCCGAAGACGTTTCCCAATGCAATGTCCGGGTGTTTCTGCAAAGCCGCAACAGCGCTCACAAACAGCTCGGGAAGAGAAGTTCCGATGGCAACTACGGTTGCCGCGATGGCAATCTCTGTTGCTCCCAACCTGAGCGCCATGGAGGAGGCCGCCTTGACGACCATGTTGCCACCCGCCACAAGTAACATGATGGCCAGAGTCAGCGTGGCACCGGCTAGCCAGAGAACAGCTGTCGGTGAATCGAAGGTCGCAAACAATGGCGCACAACTCACTGGCAGAAACCTCCGAAGGAAACGGAATTTGTCTGCAGCATAGGGAGAATCAATCCTTCGGTCGACCCTTCCAGTCGGACATCGACGACGTTGCACCCAGAACATTGGCGATGGAATCGAACACGGACTGCGGAAGGAGGGTTCGCAAAGCAGGTGTTACCTTGACCATGAAGGGTTCCTTGATAACGTAGACTCCCTTCCTGAAGGCCTTGTACCCTCTTTCTACGGCTTGTTCCGGGGTCATCAGAGGCGTGAAGATTGGCGCCTTTGCACCGGCAAAGAGGCCGGTATCAACGTAGGAGGGGCAAAAAACAGAAATGCCGATATTGTCGTGCCCCAGATGCTGGAGTTCCAGGCGCAAACTGTCAGTGAATCCGATGATTCCCCACTTGCTGGCGGTGTAGGTCGCCATGTATGGAACCCCAATGAAACCGCTTGCGGAACCCACGTTCATTACATGTCCGTGTCCTCTTTCAATCATCCCGGAGAGAAATGCTCGCGTCGTGAAAATCAGGCTCTTCAGGTTCACGTCAAGGACTCTCGCCATGCTGTCCTGGTCAACCTCCATGAATGGTCCACCGACCACGATTCCTGCATTGTTTACCAAAATGTCGATGGGGCCAAACTTTTCCTCGAGTTCCTTTGCCGCCGTCTCAACATCCACTCGGTTCGTTACATCCACGATCTGAGCAAAGGACTCTCGTCCAAGCTCCCTGATCTCATCTGCTGCTGCCATTACCTTCGACGACAGATCCCACAGGGCCACCTGGGCTCCGTCTCTGGCGAAGAGCTTTGCCCAAAGGAGGCCCATTCCCCTGGCTCCACCAGTAACGAGAACGCGCTTTCCCTTGATGCTAGGTTTTACCGTCTTGGCCATTGGTTCCTCCAGTCTTTACGACATATGGATGTGACGCACCGCTCCACGATAATCCCCGGCGAAGACAGGTTCAAGGGGAAAGAACTCCTTTGCCCAACGTGGATTCTCTACTCATGGACTCCCACTTCCGACGCTGACGCTTCGAAATAGCCCACTCCAAACTTTTCCACCGTCTCCATATCCTTCATCCTGCTCAGGTCCTTTCTGAGTTTGGCAGCTCCGGGAAGGCCTTTGGAGTACCATGCCAAGTGCTTTCGGATTTCCTTGGCAACCTGGGCCTCATCTTTGTGCCGCAGGAGAAGTGACAAGTGGAGTCGGATGACCGCACCAATTGAGGTGGATTGTCGGCCTATCAAAGACTCCACAAAGTCTCCGTCGGCCAATTCGGGAAGGAGTGGCAGCGATGATGGAGACCGCATCTTGCCAATTGAGTCGGGGGAAGAGGCGCCGTCGAATATCCCCTCACGTTCAAACAATCTTAGAATCTCCAGGAACAGCCAGGGTCTGCCGTAGGAACCCCGTCCAATCATTACGCCATCGCAGTTGGTTTCCCGGACCATCTTCAGGGCATCTTGAGGTTCCTTGATGTCACCATTCCCAATGACCGGCACGTCCACAGAGCGCTTGACGTCGGCGATCAGACCCCAATCTGCAAGTCCGGAGTAAGCCTGTTTCCTTGTTCTGGGGTGGACAACAACCATCATTGCCCCCGCCTCTTGAGCCATCTGTGCAAAGGAGACCGCATTCCGGGAGTTGCCATCCCAACCTGCCCTCATTTTGACCGTCACAGGTACGTCAACTGCGGCAACAGCTGCCGCAATGACTTCCTTTGCCAGGGGAAGGTCGTTCATCATGCTCGCCCCTTTTCCGCTCTTGGTGACTTTGGGGGCGGGACATGCCATGTTCAGGTTTATGGAATCAGCGCCAGCATCCTCGGCCAAGCGGGAGCATTTCTCCATGAACTCTGGAACGTTGCCGACAAATTGAACGGCCAGAGGATGTTCATGCTCCAGCAAGGGAAGCTGTTCATCCAGCAAACGAGTTCGACCGATTGCCACGCCATGGGCGGAAACCATCTCAGTGAAAAGGGGGCCCGCCCCAAATTGCCGGCACAGAACTCGAAAGGCAGCGTCAGAGATGCCAGCGAGGGGGGCCAGCATGACTCTATTGCCCAAGAGAGTCTCTTCGCTTTCTCGGCTGAGAGGCAAGTTCTTCATTTCTTTGCTTCTTGATTTGGTGACATTGAGCAAGTCATCAAGATGGCATCTTCCCCGTTATCCTGGTAGTAACTCTTCCGGAGTCCGACTTCCTCAAAGCCCGTCTTCGAATACAACTCCCTGGCCACGCTGTTCGTGACCCGCACCTCCAGAAACATGTATTGGGCACCTAGCGCTGCAGAGTCTCGCATGACATGTTCCAGCAATCGCAAACCAAGTCCTCGTCCTCTGTAGGGATGCTCCACGGCGATATTCATCAGATGGGCTTCGTCGAGAATCACTCGGCATATGGCGTAACCAACCAATGCGCCATCCACCTCCAGAACGACGCTGTGTGAAACTGGGCCTTCCAATTCTGCCTCGAACATGGATTTGATCCAGCCCATTGGGAAGGTGCTGTGCTCG
>CALFHQ010000719.1 GCA_937876385.1 uncultured Pseudomonadota bacterium | reverse complement strand
CGCAGCTTGCGGGGATGATCGCTGGTCAAGATGACCCTGTTTAGCGTGCAACCTGGCGGCAACGCACCCTCCATCGCACATCCCCTCCAGGCGATAGGCGCATTGTGCGCACCCTCGAAAGAGCCACTTGTTTTCCGCCAGAGGAGCGATTCGAGACTGAAGAATCCCTCTCTGCTTCCCCAGGTCATCGAGGTAGAGCCGAGTCTCCATGAGGGCTGCCAGAGGGTAACAGGGGATCAACTCTCCATCCGGGAGGACGTCTGGAATTGGCCCGCAGCTTTCCCCGATACAACTCCATTTTTCCATGCAATGGGGGACGCTCTCTTCTGGAAACATGCAGGGGACAAACCCGCAGTCGAGGTCCAGTTCCACCCCTCTGGATTCGGCTTCCAAGGAGGCGGCAACCAGCGCTTCCCCAACGGCATTGTAATGCCTGGGTCTTAGATGGGACGAGTTGCCCCCGGGCACCGGGTGTGCCACACCCACTCGAATGACGCGATCCAGTCCGTACTTGTCAATCCAGTCGAATGCGTGGGTCAATTCCACCCGAGGATGGTGGATGGTGGCAGACAGGGCGACTCGCTCACCCAGTGTTTCAAATGTTTGTGCGACCGAGGCCGGGGGCTTTTTGGGGAAGACGCCCCCAACCCCTGTGTTCAATATCAGACACAATGATTCCGGACTATAACTGGACAATACATCAAGGATTGCATCAGATAGTTTTCCATTGGAAAAGAGCACCACATTGAGTCCTCTGGACACGGAATCTTCGACCCACCGAACAAAGGAGGGATGGAGGGTGGGCTCTCCGCCCAGAAAACGCACCTGCTTCTCTTGAGAGTCCAAAGCGATGGCGAGTCCCCGTTGAAAAACCTCTTCCGTCATGAATGGCGGCACTCCATTCATTTGTGCGGCCTTCATCAACGGCTCCGCAAAGCAGAATGAGCACCTCTGGTTGCATTGGAGGGAGATGGAAAGGTTCATGGAGTCGGCACCGACATTGGAACGACTACCCGCTCCGCGGTGAGGCGAACCACCAATTGCCGGATCTTCAGCCAGAGTTCTTCGGGGGGGACATCTGGAAACCGCTTGCTGCAAAGCCAATGAATCCGGGCGAGGTCGTTTGACCCATTCATCTGATTGAACGCTTCGCTCTCGGGGGAATTGAGTTGAAAGAGGGGGTGGTGACCGTCTTTGCCCACTGCGAGGACTTCCTCCCCGGCCAGTTCCAGACGAAACCGCCCGGTTTGGGCGACCACCAGTGTGGCGAAGAGTGAATCCTCCATCTGTTCCAGTTCGGCGTAAGTGCAGAAATCGTGGCCCCGCATCCCATCGAGAAAGGTATGCGTTCTCCCCATCAGTTCCTTCCAAAACCCTCTGCGATTCATCGGGGCATACTCCTCGCCAATCGAGAACTCCTATTGTCGGCGATTCTTGCACGGCCTGGAATCCAATTCAACCGCTTGTCGGCCTTGCACCCTGGTGGGCGTGCCGGTATAATCCCGAGGCGCTATTGAACACCTGGATTTGGAGACGATTCATGGTCAAAAAGGCAGTACTTAGAGGGTTGGCACTGGGGATGGTTGCGTTCTGGATCGGTTGCAGCAGCGGCTCCTCGGCCGACTCGGACACCGGAATTCCAGATTCGGGGGATGCCGTCGACAGCATTCAGGTGGACGGCGTCATCATGGTGGACCAGACAGACCCAGGGGACTCCAAAGATCAGTGGAAGTGGGACGCCTGGGACATCTCCCTGGACGGAATGGATGTCGAGGCCATCGAGGGTGGCTTTGGTTGGCCGTGCCACGACAACGACGAGTGCCTCAGCGACTACTGCGTTCCCACCGAGGATGGCTCGGTGTGTACCATGTTGTGCGACGAGGAATGCCCCGAGGGGTGGCTTTGCAAGGCAGCACTGAACAGCTACCCGGACATCGTCTACATCTGTGTTCCCTTCGTGGACACCCTGTGTGAACCGTGCGAGAGCGATTACGATTGCGGTGCAGAAGGGGACATGTGTATGGCCATCGGTGAGGGTTCGGGGGCAGCAAAGTTCTGCACGTCGGATTGCTCGGTTGACGGCACCTGCCCCACGAATTATGAGTGCCAGGACGTGTTGAGCCTGGACGGCGTCACGGTGATTGGAAAGCAGTGCCTGCCCTCCACCGGAAGCTGCTTCTGCACACCGGAGACTCTGAACACCACCCGCACCTGCGAAGTGAAGAACCAGTTCGGTACCTGCTACGGCCAGGAGACCTGCACGGGGCCAAAGGGGTGGGAAAATTGCGACGCTTTGGTACCCAAAGATGAGCTGTGCAATGGAGAAGACGACAACTGCAACGGGCAGTTCGACGAAGGGATTCCCTATGTAGACTGGGACGAAACCGAGTTGTCCGTCGGTGACAACTGCGGAACCGGGCTGTGTGCGGGGGGCAAAGTTGTCTGTGCGGGTCTGACTCTCACAGCGTGCTCCACTGAGGCGCAGGCCAAGACCGAATGGTGCAACGGAGAAGACGACAACTGCAACGGCGTCATCGACGACGGTGCCAACATGTGCCCCTCGTATTCATGCACGGGGGGCAACGACGACTACTTTGAAACCGGTATTTCATGGTGCCAGGATGGCGGTTGCGTGGGGGACGATCAGGTCGGCTGCGGTCTGTACACATGCGACGGCGGGGCTGACGTAGGCGACAACTGCGCTTCCTCTTGCGAAGACGACTCTACCTGCGTTTCATCGGCGCACTGCAACGACGCCACCAATGAGTGCGAGGCGGACCAGGCAAATGGCGGTCCGTGCGCCCAGGACAACTACTGCATCAACGGGTACTGCAACAACGGATTCTGCTGCGACGAAGGAACCTGCTGCTCCCAGCCCAGCGACTGCCCGGGGGAGTTCTTCGACCCCCCTACCTGTGACTCGTCTGAGACTTGTCAAGGACACCGTGTGGATGCTCTGTGCGACAATGGGCAGTGCTCCAGCACCGGCGTCGTGGAAGATGACAGTGCTTGCGACACCGACCTTCAAGCCAAGGACTGCACCCCCTTTGGTGCGGTTTTCTGCAGCGGAAAGGTCAATCAGAATGAACCCATCTGTCCCACCAATTGCACCTCGGATCAGCAGTGCCTCGAAGGATACCACTGTGACGACGTATGCACCCCGGACCTTGACAACGGGGCCACTTGCGACGAGGCATCGGACTGCATGAGCAACCACTGCCAGAACGGCTACTGCTGCAACCAGGGAGACTGCTGCGTATCTTTCAACGACTGCGACGCAGAGTTCTACACCTCGCCCTCCCAATGCATCAACCCGACTTCCTGCCAGGGCACTCGCCAGGACAGAAGCTGCTATGACAACCAGTGCAAGAAAAGCGACCCGGTTCCAGACGACAGCGGGTGCGACGGACTGGTCGGTTCCAACTGCGGCGCCTACCTCCCCGTTTACTGCACTGCCGACAGTAATCAAGACTCCCCCCAGTGCAGCAATTCTTGCACTGACGACTCTCAGTGCGACGCCAACGCCCACTGCGACGGCGCGGCCTGCGTGCTGGACCTGGCTTCCGGAGCAAACTGTGATGAACAAACCGACTGCCAGGACGGGCTCTACTGCGTGGACGGAGTCTGCTGCACCTCCTCTTGCTCGGACGGCGCCTGTCGCCGGTGTGACCTCCCAGGCACCAAAGGAACGTGCACCAACGTCCCCCTGGGGATGGACCCCGACGAAGAGCGCGGCGCCATGGACTGCTCCAGCTTCTAC
>CALFHQ010000718.1 GCA_937876385.1 uncultured Pseudomonadota bacterium | reverse complement strand
AGCACGGAGGAGGAACCCCCTTTCGGGACGTCGTAAACTTCTCTGCCGGCGCCGGTTGGCGGTATCTTCCCTGGGTTGAGCTCCTTGTCGGGGTGGCCTATCAACCAACTCCTGTGCCCCCCCAAACCGGTCGAACGAGCTATGTGGACGGCGACCTCGTGGGTCTCACCGCGGGGCATCGATTCCGATTCCAGGTGGGCAACGTTCCCTTCGAAGCGGGACTGTACGTCCAGGCGTGGCGGATGATGGATCAGGTTGTCTACAAGGATCCCAGCAAGATCATCGACGAGTTCCCCGACGGCGTGGTAACCAGTCTCGACGGAAACCCAATGCCCGAGGCCGACGGACTGCAGACGAACAATCCCGGTTTCCCGGGGTACCGTTCCGGCGGATGGACCCTGGTCAGTGGGGCCTCTCTTCGTTTGGAGTTCTAACATGAGATTCTTCCTCCCGATTCTCCTCTGTGCTGCCTCCATTCAACTGGGGTGCGAGACGCAGTTCGGAGCGCCTGTGGACCCCTCCACTTTGGGTTATGACCCCTGCGTGGAAGCGTCCACCTGTGGCTCGGACGTCGTCACTGAAGCCGACGAAGGGGTCGATTCCGTTGCTCATGATGTCGGTGATGTGACTCCGGCAGGTGGCCAAATCGGCGCCTTTTCGGGGCGATGGGTGCTCATCGAAACCCAGGCTGTGACCACCGTGGATATGCCCTTTGTGGGGCAGTTGGATACGACGTCGGTGCACCACTACTTGGTGGACGTTTCGGTGGAGGGGAATGCCCTCGTGCTGTCCGAGGACCTCTGCGAATTGGAGATCTTCGAACAGACCTGTCACAACGTCGGCATCACGGTGATTCCCCAGGTTTATGTGGAAGCCATCGAGCCTCTTGAACGTCGAGTCGTGCTTGCTTCCGGGGCCGTGGGTGACGGCTTTGTGAGCAATCGGGTCACGGCACTGCGGGGAGCCCAATTGGAGGACCCGGTAAATGACCCGATGCCCACCTTCGAGGATCCAACCGGGGCCATAGACCAAGACAGCGACGGGCATCCGGGAATGACGGTGCTGTTGAACGGCGTCTTTGCTGGTTCGGAAGTCTACACCGCACAGCGATGGTGGAGCGAATTTCGCGGCACCATTGAATCACCCAACCGAGTTGAAGGGCTGCTTTTGCACGGCAATGAAACCAACACTCTGGGGGCAGATCCTCCGGGACTGGCCTACCAGACTGCCAACGCTCCCAACGACGACGCCACTCGAAGCTTCTTTCGTCTGTTGCGGGTCTCTGACAATTACACCTGTGCACAACTGGTTCATGCTGCGTATGGGGGCGTTCCCTGTCCTGTTCCAACGGCAGAGGTTCCAGAGTGCACTATGCGTGGCTTCCACCACTTGGACGGCAGTCCCAACGAGTGTCCGCAATAGCCCATATTCACACATACTTCTCGACGTAACGCCTTGTTTACGGTATAGGTGCGGCTCGGTCGAGTGGGTAGTCCACTGAGACTGCGACCGTCATTCCTGCCGGGAATCTGAAGTGGCCAACTGGCCCCATCCCAGAGGACACGAGTAGCGAATATTTCAGGGTCGCCGGAGACGGCGGACTCGAGACGACAACGGGCTATTGAGATGGAAAACGAATCAGGTCGCACCAAAACAGAAGTCGCACGGCGTAGAACCTTCGCCATCATCTCTCACCCGGACGCCGGGAAGACGACTCTAACAGAGAAGCTTCTGCTCTACGGTGGGGCCATCCACCTGGCGGGTTCGGTAACGAACCGAGGCCAGGAGCGCCAAACCACAAGTGACTGGATGGATTTGGAGCGCCAACGAGGCATCTCCGTTTCCACGAGCGTGCTGCAATTCGAGTACGACGGTCGACGGCTGAACCTCCTCGATACCCCGGGGCACAACGACTTCTCGGAAGATACCTACCGGACGTTGGCAGCGGCTGACTGTGCCGTGATGCTTATCGACAGCGTCAAAGGGGTGGAGCTTCAGACAACGAAGCTGTTTGAAGTGTGCCGCATGCGCGGCATCCCCATCGTCACTTTCATCAACAAGTTGGACCGCAACGGACGCGAGCCGTTGGAACTGCTGGACGAAATTGAATCGACCCTCGGAATCCCCTGTCATCCCTGCAACTGGCCCATCGGCATGGGCCGAGCGTTTCGTGGAGTCTACGACCGAATGCGAGGACGCCTGCTCCGCTTTGAGAAGGGAATCGGGGGAGCCAAGCCTCGGCCCATGCAGGTCTCCGATGTCAACGACGCCGAATTTCGAGCCACTCTGGGACCCCAGGCGCATGCGAAATTCGTTGAAGAGTTGGGCCTCCTCGACGAGGCAGGAGCACCGTGGGACAAGGAGCAATTTCTGGCAGGGAAGCTGACTCCCGTGTTCTTTGGTAGTGCCATGAACACCTTTGGAGTGGAGCCGTTCCTCGAAGATTTCGTGGACCTGGCCCCTGCACCTGGACCTCGAACGACGAGCGCCGGGGTTCTGAGCCCTCACGATTCTCGATTCAGCGCCTTTGTCTTCAAGATTCAGGCAAATATGGATCCTCGACACCGAGACCGCATCGCATTCGCGCGGGTCTGCTCGGGGTCATACCACAGCGGAATGAACGTCGAGCACGTCCGCAGCGGAAAAACCATCGGATTGGGCAAGGCGTTTCAGTTCATGGCCCAGGAACGGGTTCAAATCTCCGAGGCCTTTTCGGGAGACGTCATCGGTCTTTGGGACCCGGGCATCATTCGAATTGGGGACACGTTGTGTGAAGGGGGCGGCTTTGAGTTCCAGGGGATTCCTCACTTCTCGCCGGAGCACTTCGTTCGAGTTCGTGACGCCGACCCCATGAAACGAAAGCAGTTGAAGAAGGGGCTGCAGCAGCTCGCTGACGAAGGGGCAGTTCAGCTCTTTTTCGACCGGGATCGCATGGACAGAGAGCCTCTGCTGGGTGCCGTGGGTGTGCTGCAGTTCGACGTGGCTCAGCATCGTCTAAAGGCAGAGTACGGAGCGTCGGTTGCGTTTGAACGGCTTCCCTATGTTCACGCACGATGGATCGAAGGCGAGATGGATCTCGACCGCCTGCACCGCCCAGGAAACAGCACCTGCCTCCTGGACGTCGAGGGGCGCCCATTGGCCCTTTTTGCCACCAACTGGGAGATGCGAAACGCCCAGGCGAAGAACCCCGACGTGAAGTTCATTGCGGCGGTGCAGCCGGGCCGCTCGTCTCGCTCTGGAATATCTTTGCTGGATCGACGCGGACGGTAACGCAATACCCAATCCAACTTGCACTGTTCCTCCCCTCTGTGGCACTGTTTGCAGTGCGGGTCTTCCCCTTTTTCGTGCCTGCTCAGTTTCCTGTGGAGCATTCCAATGCGATGTGTTTTCACCGCGGAGAGATTGGCCTTGTCCCTGTTGTTGGTCCTTGGCGTGTCGGCTTGCGATGGATCCTCAGCGAGCAGTTCGCCCAATGATGTCACCGACTGCGACTCCCTGGAAGCGGACTCTGCAGACGCCGGCGCCTACCCCCTCGATGATGTTCTTCGCCTCAACCACATCCAGCTCAAGGGAACCCACAACAGCTATCACCTGGCCCCTGCCGAGTTGGCGGTGCCGGATTGGGATTACTCTCACGCCCCCTTGAAAGTTCAGCTATCGAAGTTGGGAGTTCGCCAGGTCGAACTGGACATTCACTGGCACGCCGAGGATGAGACGTTTCACATCTACCACATTCCCATCTTAGACGACCGCTCCACCTGCGCCACTTTGAAAGAGTGCTTGAGCGAAATGCTGGAGTGGTCTGTTGCTCATCCCGACCATGCTCCGCTCTTTATTCTCATTGAGCCCAAGGATGACGTGGATTTGGAACCCATTGTCGGTCATTACGACGACCTCGACCGTGAGATTCTGGAGGTGTGGCCTCGGGA
The DNA here is from genome assembly GCA_937876385.1 of uncultured Pseudomonadota bacterium. Taxonomy (GTDB): domain Bacteria; phylum Myxococcota_A; class UBA9042; order CAIXZC01; family CAIXZC01; genus CALFHQ01. The sequence continues at coordinate 4,923 of CALFHQ010000718.1, read as the reverse complement.
ACGGGTGTTGACCCCCGATGACGCTCGTGGGGACCATCCGGACTTGCGCAAGGCTCGAATCGAGGACGGCTGGCCAACCCTTGGAGAGTGTCGAGGGAAGGCGATTTTTCAGATGCTCGATTCCGATGAGCACCGCGCCAACTACCTGGGCGACCCGCCAAGTCTAGCCGGCCGCGTTTTGTTTGTTCGGGGCGGAGAGGAAGACCCATGGGGTGGCTTCGTCGAGAAGGGAGCCTACGCTGACTCGGAAGAGGATTTGAAGGCGTTGGCCCTGGCCGGGATGATCCTTCGCAGCTCCCCGGACAACATCTTGCCGGAGAAGGCCCCGGACAACCCGATTCGTGCGGCCATTGCTATCCGAGCCGGGGTTCATCTCATCAGCACGGACATGCCTGCCCCGGTGGAAGACGGCTACTGGTTCGAACTCCCTGACGGCGTTGCGGCCCGATGCAATCCCATTACAGCTCCACCGGAGTGCACCCCGGAAGACGTCGAGAATCTTTCAGGTGGTGTCGACCACTGGCCAAACCCCTTGGAGGCAATGGAATGACGGCGCTGCTCCTTGTGCTTGCATCATTGTTTGCAGCCCCGGCTATGCCGGTTCGATATCATCCCCCTGCAAAGGTGCTGCACTTCGAGACCCGCGTGGTCTTTGCCGACAAACCTCAGTGGAGCCTGTTCTTCCCGGTGCCTCTCCCGAAGCCGTCTGATTTTGGCCCGGAGTTGGCTGACTTGGATGGGCAATTGGCTTCCCTTGGCCATGGTCCCGCTTCCGACTTTGACCAGCCCATTGCCACCGTCCAGCAGCGCCTGGAGGGCGCACAGAATGGGCAAGCTACACATGACAAACGAGCGGCTGCTTGCCTTGACTGGCTGCGGCTGGGCTACCTCGAGCGCCTGCGGGGTTATGTGGAGTGGGACAGTCGCTGGGATGAAGTGGGCTCAAGGGAAACCCTTACGGGCCAGGAGACCGGTCCCGCTGAGCCCGACTTGAGTGCTTCGCTGGCCGCTTTCGAGAGAGCCCTTCAGGCATGCCCCGCTCAGATGTCGGGGGTGTCTTTGTGTCTCGCTTCCATGGAAATGGCCGTTGGGAAACTGGAATCTCCCCGGCAAAGATATGAGAAGTACCTCGAGGTTTCCAAACCAGACGCCCCCTACCGAGACCTGGTTCGTCTGACCATTGGGGACATGCAGCGACGGGCAGGACAGTGGGAAGAAGCCTTCCAGACGTTTCTTGATGTGGCGACCAATACAGCAGACCCCGACATCCGGTACATGGCTTCATTTTCCGTTCTGGAGATTCGCTTCTTGCAGGGCGATGACGATGGCCTGGGCACCGGCTACTTCCTTCTTCTGGGAGTCAAGCCACCGTCACTCTGGTCTCATACCCGCACATACCTCTTTGACCATCTGGCTGAGGTGATGGACCTGTCGTTTGCGTTACGCCTTTGGAAACGATATGGACCCCTCGCCCAACGACCGCTTGCACGTCTTGGGGCACGACTCCTTGAAGAGGGAACAGTCCAATCGGTTGAGGATGCAGCACAACTGTTTCAACACCTTGAGGAGGGTGCCCGCACGCAAAACGAGCGGGGCCACTATCGAGGTCAATGGATCCTGTGCTATCGACTCCTGGCGCTCATGCGTCCTACAGGATTTGAGCGAGACGAAGCCCGGCGTGAGGCGGAGAGACTCGCAAACGAGTTCTCCTCCTTCAGCCTCCTCGCTCGTCTATCCGGCGGCATACTCCTGCAATCGCAAAGCTCGTTGGTCGCCCGCTTTGCGCCGGTTCAGGGCGGGGCGACCAAAGCCAACCTATCTCGAAGCATCGGGCGCTCCATTCCGGGGCTCAGGCAGTGCTTTGAGAGGGCTCTGCGGTCGAAGTCTCCTCCTGACGAAGGACTCGTAACAGTGAAGTTGACGCTGGCCCCTGATACGGAGTTGGCTTTGGAGGTGCAAAGCCCCACCCTACCCTTGGGGTTCCTCCAATGTGTGCGAGAGCGATTGACGGTGGAGAGATGGCCGGCAGCGCAAAGACCTCTGGTGGTGGAGATCCCCTTCCTCTTTACTGCAGAGTAACAAGAAGAAGAGTTACCTGGCGCTGCCGGGGGCAACGGAATCGCTTCCGTAGTCGATATCCGCTTCGTTTACCACGCTCATGGTTCCTGATTCTGGATCACATTCGATGAGGTGAAAGATGGGCTCGGTCTGGTCCTTCAGGGAGTCCGTTGTGAGGAAGGGAATGTCGTACCAGAGTCGCCGGCGAAATCGGTGGGAATGCCCCATGAATACCCCGCGGACGGTTTCTTTGTGGGGGTATATGGCCGCCAGCAGAGGATGGTCCAACTCCGTTCCATCGTCGATGACAATCTCGATGTGCCAGAACAGGAGAACAGGAAGGTCCGTGGTCAACGTGGCGTCGAGCCAATCAAGTTGCTCCGAGCTTAGCGTACAGGTGTCGTTGGAGTCGTGATCGAAGGCCTCGTCGGTGCAGTCAACAAACACCAGCCGGAACCCACGATGGTCAACAAAGTAGTAGGTCGCCGGCAGGGACTCGGTTTCCTTGAACGTCTCCAGCCAGTAATTCAACGGCGTCTGGTCGGGCTGGAAGGTATCGAAAAAGCGGTCGTCGTGGTTGCCGATGCTGATGTAGTAGTCGAGCGCGTAGAATTCGTCGATGGCGTCTCGATAGCTCACGACGATTGGAATCTCGGTGAGCTCTGCCAGGTCCCATGGAAAGACAAAAAGATCCTCGATGTTGTCTCCGGTGTTCACAACGAGGTCGATCCTTGGGTCCATGTTCGAGAACAGCTCCCCCGCCTCCTGAAAAGCAACGTTGTTGGCGTGATCCGGCTTGGCAGTGAAGTGAGTGTCGGTGATTACTGCCATTCGAAACGGGCCGGTGGGTTCGACGGTTTCGGCGATGTCTTGAAGAAGCTCGTGTTCGAATTGTGTGTCGTCGGCGACGGGTACGTCAACGGCGACGTCAACGGCGACGTCAACGGGTACGTCCACGTCCACGTCAACGTCCACGGTGGCCTCCTGAGAATCCGGCGCATTCTGGCAAGAAACTACCAGAAACAGGGCGATGAGGAACAGGCAATGTCGAAGGGGATAGAACATCGAGAACCTCTGTGCGAGACAACCTGGAAACACCGACATTCTCCGTACGAGACCGACGCCGGTCAAGGGATTCCGTCTATTCACGTGACGCCTGCCAGATTCTTTGCAGCTTTTCTCGACCTTTGGTAGTCTCGCCAACGAGTTAGAAAGAGATTGTAGATTCAAAACAGAGCATTCTCGATGGAGGGGATGATGAAATGCCAGGGTTGTGTGATGGCTTGCTTGTTGCTCGTTCTTACTCTGGTTTCTGCATGTGTACCGGAGGATCAGAAGAACGGTCCGGGCTCGGTAGTTGCGGACGACGTAGCAGTGGACACTCCAGTGGCTGATTCGCTTCCAGAGGAGATCTTCGCCGATTCGGGGGAAGAGATTGCTTTTGACCACTCGAAGTGCGATCCCACTGAGGACCTCCAGTGGGTGCCCATTCCCGGAGGCACCTTTGTCATGGGTTGCTCCCCAAACGATGACGAATGCGACGATACAGAAAAGCCCGCTCATTCGGTGACCCTGGATTCGTTCAGCATGCTCAAAACTGAGGTCACCGAGCAGCAATACGAGAACGCCACAGGGACCACCCCATCCTGCGGCTTCAACGGAGCCGGTGGTCCATCCTATCCTGTGGAGTGCGTGAGTTGGGAGGACGCAGCAGCATTTTGCGAAACCGTCGGTGGACGTCTTCCCACCGAAGCCGAGTGGGAATACGCTGCCCGAGCAACCACCACAACTCGCTACTACTGTGGGGATGATTCGGCTTGCCTCGACACAATCGCCTGGTTCTCGGACAACGCCGGGATGCAGAAGCATCCGGTGGGGTGCAAACTCGCCAACGAATTTGGTCTGTACGACATGCTGGGGAATGTCTGGGAGTGGACCCACGATTGGTATTCAGGACTGTACTACGACGAGAGTCCGACAGCCAACCCGCAGGGACCGACCACTGGTGTGCATCGCACCGGTCGCGGGGGTGGCTTTGGGACATACACCGGCGGCAACGTCTGGCGAGTTTCTACCCGAGGCGGCGGTGCCCCAGACACCCAGCGTGACTACCATGGTTTCCGCTGTGTGAAGTAGCCTTCGAAGCCTATTGGTCCCAGACGACACCGTTGCGTTGGGCCGCGGCCTGCACTTCCATCCAGGTAGCACTGATACCGACGCTACTACCATTGGCCCAAGCATCAATGTGTCTCAGATAGGCGTTCTTGAATTCTTCCGGCACTCCGTCCAGGGGAATCTTGCTCATGTTCGTCACAAGGGTCTGCCGAAGGGATGCTGCCCCCCCCTGTTCCAATGCCGCGTCACCAACGGACCGTGTGGCACGTCTCCAAGACTTGCCCAGATACTGATCGGCCTCCAAGACCCGGGTAATCTCCTCCTTTGCGCGGGCATTGACCCCCGAAGGTTCTCCGGCGCTACTGCGTGCGGATGAACTCTCGTCACTATTGAGGCCGCCATGACCATCGCAGCCCATGGAGGACAGACAGCAGGTCATCAGAACCGCAAACAGGATTCTCCTCATCAGCTTTCTCCTTGCAATCGATAGGTTGTCCGTGATTCCTGAACAGAGGCGATTAGACCACACCAAATACCGCCAATCAATCCCTATGTCCTGCTCCTACTGGTCGCTTCCGATGAAGCCATAGTATCTCCCCATCCAATACGGCAGCAGGAATCCCGCAGGTGGCTCCGAACGACTGAGGTCCTCGGGGCACACTTCTCGCTGGTTGGGGTCTCCCCACCATTCAAACACCGAAGGACATCTCTCTTCCACAGGAATGGGGAATTCGGCCAGGCTTCCGTGTC
>CALFHQ010000717.1 GCA_937876385.1 uncultured Pseudomonadota bacterium | reverse complement strand
CGGCGCCCTCTTCGGGAAAATCATGGGCAACGGGCTTCTGCCCATGGGAGACATGATGATGGTGTTCCTGGTCGGTCCCCCCAATGCCCAAGACCCCGCCCAGTACCTGACGCAGTTGCGGATCCCTGTGTCGCCCCCTGGTGATTTGGACAAGTTGAAAGAGGCGGGACTGCAATTGGAGGAGTTCGAGGACTCGACCATGGCTGTTCAATTTGCTCTGGGCCCATACCAGAAAGCAGCGGAAGGATTCGGCGGACTGGCCAAATGGGCCGGGGAAAATGGCTACATGATCTCCGGACCTCCGGGCATGATTGCCTACGGGGATCCCAAAGATATCCCGGAAGAGAAACTCCCCAGTGAGTTATTCTTTCCCGTGAAGAAGGTCCCACAGCCTACGGAATAGCAGGGATCACGCATCGATGCTCAGGTCGAACCGGTCAAAGAGCCCTTTGTGACTCTCGAAGACTTGGTCCCTGCCCTCTCTCCAATCCTCCCGGGTGAGTCCCAGGAAGTGAACCCCAAGGCGTTTCCCGTCCTTCACGATATTGGAACGGCGAAAACCTTCCCTGTTGAATAGGAATCGCTCGTGGAGTGCGACCACCGGGTCGTTCCCTTCGATGACTTCGCAGTTCAATTTCTCCATCCCGAGGGTGTCGAAGACGAAGTTGAGGAAATGGTACTCCAGGGTGGAACCGAGCCCACCACGGGCCGTCGAGGTCAAATAGAACGCCCAGTCGGTCTTTCGATGCAGCCGGTCCACGGCGTTCACACTGACGATTCCCAGCGGAACAACCTTGTCTTCAAGAACGACGAAAACCGACTGACGGTTGTCTCCGGCCAACCCTTCGAGCCACCTGGAATGCTCCTCGGGGGAGATAACGTGCTCGGTGTACATCCACTTTCGGACCCCCGGCTCGTTTCGGATGTCCCGAATCGCACTCTGAATGTCTGTTGGTGTATCAAGAATAGGTACCAGAGTTATCTCTCGTTTATTTTCACTCACTTATTCCCCCCTGATTCACTTACGACATTACCCAACAAATCACTTGCTTACGCAATGGTACGGTGCCCCGAATCACCTGTCAAGGACCGCTCATGTGCTCCAGACCTCCCACCAAATTCTGGCCACGAAACCGTCTCTGGTCAAGCGATGCCTTGCGCTGCTATACTTTCGAGGAATCGTCATCAGGGGGACGTCTTGAGTCGCGCTTCAGTCCTTATTCGAGCCGATGCGGGGGTGCTCATGGGCACCGGCCACGTCATGCGTTCTCTGGTCCTGGCAAGAGCCCTGAGGAATCTGTCAGTCCCCGTTTCCTGGCTATGCCGCACCCTCCCACTTCCCACCAGAGACCTCCTGGAGAGGGACGGATTCCTCGTCCACGCCCTCGGTGACGAGACCTCTGAGGTGGAAGGCATCCTGCAGGCAACGGGGGAGCTGGACGCATCTTTCGTGGTGGTAGATCACTATGGAATCGACTGGCAGGTGGAGGGGGCGCTTCGTCGCTCCGGCCTGGGCGTGATGGCCATGGATGACACCTACTGCCGGCACGACTGTGACATCGTGTTGAATCAGAACGTCTTCGCCAAAGAGGACAGCTATGGTGGCCTGGTGGCGGGTGGAACCCAACTGCTCATGGGTTGGCGATACTCCCTTCTTCGAGACGA
>CALFHQ010000716.1 GCA_937876385.1 uncultured Pseudomonadota bacterium | reverse complement strand
GCACCTCCAAAACAGCCTGGAATTCATCCGGCTCCTTGTACCCCAGTCGCATCTTCACCGAGAGCCGCACCCCGGTTTCACCCACAACTCGAGTGAGAATATCGTCGATGCGCTCGGGAAATGGTAGCAGTCCAGAGCCTCGCCCCCGTCCCGCTACGTTCGGCGAAGGACAGCCCAGATTCCAGTTCACCTCGTCATGCCCTGCTTCCTGGAGGGCCTGGACGGCGTCCACAAAGGTCCTGGCATCATTGGCCAACACCTGCGGAACGGTCCTCATGGGGCGATTCACCGCTGGAGCAACCTGAGCCAACTCCGCTGGGCGCAAGGGGCGACCGCTACGAGGCTGGATAAACGGGGCTATGGCGTCATCAAACCCATCGAAGTGATGAGCAAACGCTTTGCGGTACACTGCATCCGTGATGCCGCGAATGGGCGCAAGAATCAGTCTCGGGCCGATATTTCGATTCGCTTCCAAACACAACCTCGAGCATCGAGCCTATCATATTGACTCACAAACCGGACCCCATCCGTGAACCACTCAGGGAAACAATCGCACATTCCCGAACTGTCGCATATCGATGGTGTGTTGCCAACAACGTGAGGGCGTGGGATGATGGCTTCATGAAAATCTGTGGGGACCTGGAACTCCTTCGGGAAATGGCTCAAATCAACAACGACGAGAACGTAGCGTTCCGCTCGGTTGTGTCGCAATTCCCTATTAAGGAACGGGAGATGGACGCCATCGTCCGAGGCTTGGCCCACGAGGCCATGGCCCAGGTCGATTGCGTGGCGTGCCACAACTGCTGTATTCTCCTCACCGCCCAAGCAACCGACCGAGATGTTGACAGGATGTCTCAGTTCCTCGGCATCACTCCTTGCGAGTTTGCGGCACAATACACCGTCCCCGCTGCCCTGGCTGATCTCGTCTTGAAAAAGCAGAAAAGCATCGACCATCGCGGAGACCCGTGCGCCCTCTTGAAGGACGGCCGATGCACAGTCTATAAAGCCCGACCCAACAACTGTCGCGCCTATCCCCTTCTCATCCGAAGCGGATTTCGATCCAGACTTTGGGCCGTAGTAGACAGCTGCGGCGTCTGCCCAATTGTCTCCGCCGTCTTCGATGAACTCAAGGTCGTCTTGCATGCTCGCCACCCAGACTAAACAGGGTCATCTCGACCAGCGATCATCCCCGGAGGCTGTGTCAGTCGGCTCATGGCTTGCTCGAAGTACCAGATGTACGCCTCCGCCGCCATCTGCACCGACTTCCTTGCTTCCGGGGCGCTCACTGACCAAGCTGACCCTGTTTGATTGTGAATCAACAAGATCCTGTTTAGATCGTAGCTCGGGTAAATTCAGCACCGTTTCCATGTTCGGGCATATTTCCATGGGACGGTTCTTGCTATGTGACGCAAGGCTCGGTACCTTGGCACTATACGCTCACATTTCGAGGAGGCCATCCATGAAGAAGACGGTTGTTATCTTGTCTCTTACTGCACTGACCGCTTTCGGCTGCGACGACCTGTTTGGCGACTCAAATTCCCACAATGTGCCTGTAGACATCGCTGCTGGTGACACAAATTCCAGCGCCGACACCATTGCCGGAACAGATACAGCCGGGAGCATCGATACCATCGTAGGCTTCGATACGGTGACTGACCCCGATGCCGCTGCGGGAGATGACCTCACCCCGTCCCTCCCGCTTGAACTCTTCTTCCCCTGTGTCGCTTTGGCCGGTGACGGCTCTGGCGAAGAAGTGTCCTTGTTCGCCTTCGACCTCGAAAATGGCACAAGCCGGGAAATCGTGGACTACACAGCCACCTTCCTGCAGATAAACCCTGGCGACGTCAGAGGGGTCGTGCCATACCCCAACGGAAGCGGGCTTCTTTCGCTGGTATTGGGCAACGATGGCTTCAAAGCGGCCTTGATCAAAACCAACATCGCAACGGGGGCCTCTGAAATACTCGTCGATGACATCGTCGTGGGTTCTTATGACTACCAAGCCAGTCGCCTGTATGACATCTCCAGCACCGGCCAGGTCGCCTATCTGGGACCCAACGTAAACAGCCAGCGCAAGCAGATATCCCTCATCAACCTCGATGGCACTGGCGGGATGTCCCTCCTGGACCCAACCTGGGCAACCAACAACTGGGGGGGGGTCTGGTGGAAAAACGATGACAAAACTCTCGTGGCGCTTCATACCACCGGAGACAACGCCGGCATTTACGCAGTCGATTCCATCACGGGCGCCTACACTCTTCTCGAACTGCTCAACCAACAAACCCTCCTCGGAACCCCCGAGAAGTTCGCCTACCACCGAGCCACCGGCAAGGCGGCCATCGAGTACAACAAGAACTTCAACACCGCCACTCCAAACCAGGAGATTCTTGCCTGGACCGCGATCCCCGGGGACGAAGTCTTCAACACCGCATTGGCCGACGCCCAGGATTCCTCCCCCACGTTCACCCCAGACGGCAGATTGATGTTCAGTCGCTACGACATGG
>CALFHQ010000715.1 GCA_937876385.1 uncultured Pseudomonadota bacterium | reverse complement strand
AAGAAGCAGCCCCTGCGGAAGAAGCAGCCCCTGCGGAAGAAGCAGCCCCTGCGGAGCAGTAGACTCCAGCCTGTAGTAGCCAGCAGCCTCCAGCTTGCAGCGCGCTGCCTGCTGCCTGCTCCTCAGGCCTCTCGCGTTCCTTCCCTGCCAAAGTCATCGGCCACCCGCACAACGTCCCACAAGAACGGGAGCGATGCTTCAAACAGGAGGCTGTCCTCCGAGGCGGTGATTCGATGCATTCGCCCAGGTTCGACGTGGATGGCATCCCCGGGTTTCATGGTCACCGTCTGGAGTTCCGCCCCCCGGGGGGCAGTTTCCAGAACCACAGCGCCCTGGTGGAGGTAGATTACCTCTTCTTTGACAACGTGGTACTGAAGGCTGAAGCGCTTTCCCTCCTGAAGGAAGAGGGTCTTTCCAGCGAAGTCATCAGTCCAAGCCCACCACAATTCCCAGCCCCACGGCTTGATAACTTTACGAGGTTTGACGAAACCGCCCCTTGGGATGTCTTCGGGGAGATTCGATACCAGCGCCTTGAGGTCGTCAACACGGCAGCGAGGCGCGATAAGGGTTGCCCTGTGGGTGTGGACCACCGCAAGGTCCTTCACGCCGAACAGAGCGACGGAGTGACCTCGACGATTGTTGAAGACCACGTTGTTTTCGGACTCCAGGGTGTACACACGACCAAGGGAGAGCATTTCGTCCTTGTCCCCATCCCGAGGTTCGCGAGGATGAAATCGCACGTTCCATTTGTCGTCCTGCCAATTCCAGGCCTCGCCGTAAATGTGGTTGCTGTGAGCGTCGCCGGGGGTATTCTCTGCGAAGGCTTCCCAGCCACCGAGATCGCTCCAGCCGAAGTCTCCTTGGATGCATCGGACGTTTCCGGAAGAACCCTCGGCCTGCATCAGTCCGTAGTCGATGGAGATCTTTGGCAACTTCAAGAAGGTGTCCTTCAGCCGGCGTGGAAAATCAGGGGCACCCTCATGGTCCAGCACCAAAGGAAGATGGAGAGCGTGTTGGGGCAGATGCAGCGCCAGGCTCTCCGTGAAGGCCTCCGGAGTCCAGGCAAACATGCCTGCGTTCCAGTCGTAGAGGCCGCTGGACACGTACTCACGGGCGGTTTCAATGTCCGGTTTCTCCACGAATTGTTCCACAGACGCTCGCTGAATCCCCTCTGGAGCCGAAAGGGGGGCTCCACGCTTCAAATAGCCATAGGCGGATGTCGCTCGAGTTGCCTTGATCCCCACCGTGTAGAGCTTGCCGTCCTTCGAAGCGCTCTTTGCGGCAAAGGCGAGCAGCTCTCTGAATCGCTCGGGGAGGCGAACGTAGTGATCCGAGGGAAGCACCAACTGGATGGCATCGGGCCATCGCTTCGCTGCCAACAAAGAACCCAACGCTACGGCCGCTGCGGTGTCCCGAAGAAGAGGCTCTCCGATGATGTTTTTGGCGGGAATCTGGGGTAGCTGCTCTCGGACAATGGCGACGAATTCCTCGTTGGTCAAGACGAGGATTCTCTCTGCCGTTGTGAGGGGAACGATGCGGTCGAAGGTCTCCTGAAGGAGGGACCGATCGGAGGATGCGATGGGAAGAAACTGCTTTGGCAGCAGGGGGCTGCTCCATGGCCAGAACCGAGTACCATGGCCGCCCGCCATGATGAGTGCGCAGGTCTTCATTGTTCTCCTCCTGAACGTCGCATGGGCATTTGAGCGCCCGGGACCAGTATAGGGCTTTGAGGCCAAAGGTCCATAGGCCTATCGAATCAACTCCAACACACCCAGGAACGGCTGCCAGGGGATGTCCTTCTCTTCATCGAGCCACTGCTCCAGAGAAAGGGCCCCCTGACGGGCCAGCATCTCCAACCCGCCGAAGATCTGAGCGCCGGTGTCCTGGGCCGAGGTCAACCATTTTGTGGGGTAGGGGGCGTAGACGAGGTCATAGGCAAGTTGCCCCTGGGTGAGGCGGGTGTTGATGGGCACCGAATCTACCAGCTCTCCCTGGCCAACTGGGGTGGCGTTGACCACTAAGTCAGCTCCCACGACAATTCCCCGCTGCGCGGCTTCACCATATTGCTGGAAGCGCACCTTCGTTGAAGGGAAAGGGCGCTGTTGTCTCCTCCCGAGGGACCGTGTGAGGACCCGAATGTCCGCGAATCCGAGCTTGTCCAGGGCCCAGACGACGGCACGAGCGGCGCCGCCGGAGCCCAGAACTACGGCTCTGTTGGTTCGAGGGAGTCGACCGCTGAGGGTGGCCAGGAACGCCGGGCCGTCAAAGTTGTGCCCGACCAGGGAACCGTCTCTTTCGACGACGACACAGTTCACGGCACCGATCTCCTGGGCGTCCGGGGAGAGGGAGTCCAGATAAGGGATCACGGCCTCCTTGTACGGGATGGTCACGTTGAACCCCCGCAAACCCACGGTCTGGACGCTCTTCATGAAGGCTTCTAAGTGCTCCGGCTTCGTGGCAAAGGGGTGGTAGGTCGCCCCGGGAAGCCATCGAGGAAGGAGGGTTCTGAACATCACAGGACTGAGGGAGTGGGACAGCGGAACCCCGAGGATTCCCAGGAATGTCGGCGTCGGATTCACGAAACGCTCTCCAGCATCTCGTAGAAATTGGGACAGGACTTGGTCTCGCAGGTAACCTCCAAGACTCGACTCTTCCCCGTCGCAAGATGGGAAGCCAGGGTGAACATCATGGACATACGATGATCTTCCTCGGGATTGAGTTGGGCTCCCTTGAGGGGGGTGGGACCATGAATCTTGGCCCAGTCCGGACCGGTTTCGATGTTCGCTCCCATGGAGGTCAGGCCGTCCGCTGCACACCGCAGGCGATCGGTTTCTTTGAAACGGAGCTCCCCGATTCCTCGAATCTCCGTGGTGCCTTCCGCCTGAGTGCCCAGAAGCATCAGCAGCGTGACCTCATCGACAAGGGAAGGGACAGCTTCTTCGTGCACCGTGATGGCCTTGAGTGGTGCCCAGCGAATTCGGATGGTACCCACCGGCTCTCGCCCGTCCTCCCCTGTTTCCTCGATATCCACCCTTGTCCCCATCCAGGAGAGGGCTTCGAAGAACCCCATGCGACTCGGGTTGATTCCCACCCCCACGATGGTCAGGTCGGAATCCCGCCCCAATGCGGCCCCTGCGGCAAAAACGGCAGCGGTGGAGGTGTCCCCGGGAATGGATACGGCGATGGCGCTCAGTTCGCACGGCTCCACAACGATGCTGTTTCCTGTGGCCACCACGCTTCCCCCCATTCGAGGCAGGAGGCGCTCTGTGTGGTCTCGGCTGTGGATCGCTCCGGCGATGGTGGTCCGCCCGGACTTTACCCCCATGGCCGCCAGGATGACCGCGGTCTTCACTTGTGCCGATGAAACTTCAAGCTCCACCCGTCCCGGACGCAGAGGAACCACCCCT
>CALFHQ010000714.1 GCA_937876385.1 uncultured Pseudomonadota bacterium | reverse complement strand
ACCTGCATGAACTGCAGAACAAGATGCGTTCGCGTATGGACGACCTGACCGCCGGGATCGACGAGGCCAGCACCACCACCGAGAAGAACCGCCTGACCAAGGAGCTGGCCAATCTCCGCAAGCAGCAGGACGAACTGATCGAGTTCGATGAAAAGCTCCATCATTACGCCGATCTGCGCATCAACATCGATCTCGACGACGGCGTCAAACACAACTACGGCCTATTCGGCGACCTGCTGGCAGAGGTCAAGGCCGTGACCGGGGGAAGCGGGGAATGAGAGGGCCAGAGCTCAGGAAGAGAACCACGAATGGGCACGGACAGACACGGATAGCGGATTGGAGAACGACATGAAGCTTGATAGCGAGCAGAAAGAGAAGCTCAAACGGGGTGTCGTTGAATGCCTCAAGGACGATCCCGAAGTCCAGCGCATCGTTGTGTTCGGCTCGTTTCTGACCTCGGACGACCCGCATGACATGGATATCGCAGTGTTCCAGACAAGCCCGGAGTCGTACCTGCCCCTCGCCCTGAAGTACCGCAGGCAGGTGCGGGTAGTGGCAAAGCAGATTGCCGTGGATGTCATCCCAATTCGGCCCAACCCCGAACCGAGCACATTCCTGGCGGAGGTCGAGCACGGCGAGGTGGTCTATGAAAGGTGAAACGTCAACTTGGCTTGGCTACGCCGGGGAGAACCTGGCTGTTGCTCGCCTGAGCCTCGGACAGAACTACCTCAATGCTTGTCTCCAGAACACCCAGCAGTGCATCGAGAAATCGCTCAAAGCCCTGGTGATCGAGAAAGACCTTGCGTTCAGGAAAACGCACAACATCCAGGAGTTGGCCGGTCAGTTGGCGGAAGCTGGACTGAAAACGGGCATCACCGAGGATGAGTGTGATTTGATTGACGCCATCTATCTGCCGTCAAAGTATCCCATGTCAAACGTGTTGCCGGAGGCTAAAGCGAGTACGGATGTGTGCAGGCAGTGTCTGGATATCGCCGAACGTGTTGTCGGTGTCGTGAGAAAGTGCCTGGACGAAACTGGGGACTGATTGGCGATCAGACGTTTGGTGTTGTCCCCGCCCCATTCGTGTGTATTGGTGTCCATTCGTGGTTAGGAATCCATGACCAAGAACCAAATAGCAGACACGCTGAACAAGCTCTTCCTGGAAGACGGTGAACGGATCGTCTTCTGGGAGGACGTCGACGGTGCCTTCGTTGAAGATTTCGACGAGCTCGAACTCGGGGATGTCACCAAGTGGCGTCTCGACGAGCATGGGCCGCTGGCGACGAAAATCGAGCTTGAGCGCAACCAGACCGACGCCCGTTTTCTGCTGTATGCACCGTTCCCTCGACCGGATGTGCAGGATGACTGGCTCCTGGACATCCGCCTTTACGCCAGGGAATTCAGCGCGGACAGGCCATCGTTGATCCTTAATACCTTGGGTCTGCAGACCATTTCGCTGGTCGGGTACATCAACGATCACCTCGATTTTTTCAACGCCCAAGCGAGACTGCAGCAGGTCACCAAATTCGTACAACCTTCCGACCGGGAAGATGCCCTCGACCTCAAGCTGTTGGCCGTCCTGAGCCGGGCGGAATATGCCCAACTTGACGCCGTGGCCCTGTCCCTGTTTGACGCCTTCGGGGCAGTTTATGGCGGTTCAGAGTCACTTTTCGAGGGCACAGGCTTCAAAAACAACAACGTCCTCTGGCAGGAAGTCTGCAAATTCCGGCTGGACGATGCGTTCTGGCGGTTCTGCCGGTTGCACTGGGGCTACGAAGCGGAGAAGCCCAGCCTGAAGGACCTGTTTATCCGCCTCACGGTGACCCACTTCCACCAGCATTTCCACGCCGGGGATGGCACGACGTTCCCAAAGAACCTGGACCGCTTCGTGGTGCCCCATGGACCCCATCGGGTGAACGCATCGGTCTTCA
>CALFHQ010000713.1 GCA_937876385.1 uncultured Pseudomonadota bacterium | reverse complement strand
GGTATGATGGCAGAGGCCTGCCGAACTCGTGATTATTCGAACAAGGATGAAGTCATCGCCTTCTTCATGAAGACCCTCCTGGAGGGTTTGCTTGTGAGGCCCGACAGATCTTGCAGAGGGGAATAGAGCCATGAAACGGATGTTTGTGCTGACCTTGCTTCTAGGCGTGCTTCAGTGGAGCGGCTGCGTGCCATCTCGCGCTGAAGTCATCCCCGCCAACCCCGACAAGCGGGTGCCCGTGGAGGTGATGTCCGTTGAGAAGTCGCTCCTCACCGAGATTGGGGACTATTCAGGAACGCTGGCGCCACGAAAGTCCGTGACTATCACCGCCGAAGTGCCGGGTAAAGTCCTAGAGGTTCCCGTGGAAGAGGGGGACTGGGTTTCAAAGGGTGACCTCCTCTTGAAAATCGATGAGGAGCCCTACCGGTTGGCCGAAGAGCAGGCGCTTTCGAACCTCGAAGGGGCGAAGCTGGCGGTGGCTCAGGCCGAGTCCAACCTGGCGGTGCAAACCAAGACCCTGGCAGCGCAGAAGGCTCAGGCCGAGGCAGCGCTGGCAATGTCGCAAGCCAGATTGAACATGGTGGAGAATGGCGCCAGACCGGAAGAGAAGCGTCAGACTCGTGCCGTTGTGGAAGCAGCGGAGATCAACAGAGACAATGCTGAGTCCGAATACAACCGTGTGCAGGCACTTTACGAGGGCAATGCTGCGACCAAACAGATGCTGGACTCCACCAAAGCGGCGTTCGAAGCTGCCAAGGCACAATACAGCCAGGCCTATCAGACCCATCGATTGGTGGTAAAAGGACCTCGTGAAGAGGACAAAGATTCCGCCAGAGCCGCAGTACGCCAGTCCCAGGCCATGCTCGATGCTGCCAACGCTACACTGGACACACTGGAGATCCGGGAGCGAGAGTTGGAGAACGCCCGCCTGCAGGTGAAGATGGCTCAATTGGCCGTTGACAACGCCCAGTTGAATCGCTCGAAGACAGTCATTACCTCCCCGGTGGAGGGGCAGGCGGTGCTGGTGGTTCGCAACATCGAGATAGGGGAAATGGCAGCTCCAGGGGCCCCGCTTCTGGAGCTCATGGACCTGCAGAAGCCCCGTCTGGTTGTTGGGATTCCCGGCGCCGAAGTTCGATTCATCAAGGACGGCGAGAAGGTCCCGGTGGAGTGCATCGGCGATCCCAAAGGATTGCGAAGGGACGGAATCGTGGTGAACGTTGGTTCTCGCTCGAACCCGACAAGCACGACCTTCCCTGTGGACATTGAGTTGTCCAATGAGGATCGCTCCTTGCGGGCCGGTCTGATTTGTGAAGCCTACCCTGAGCTGTTCGAACACACCCTTCCCTTGCTTCCTCGAGACGCCATCATGGATACCGAAGAGGGGAAGGTCGTGATGATCGTGGGGGAGGACGGCTTGGCCCGAGAGACGTCGGTTACCGTCGTAGCCGAGCGCAACGGAATTGCTGCCATCAAAGAGGGAGAAATCCCTGCCGGTTCGAAACTCATCGTTGTGGGAGAGCGGCTGGCTCGAGACGGTGACGCCGTGAATATCCGAAGTGAACAGGAACCAGTCAAAGCCCAGTAGCGATTCGAGGTTCATTCCATGCTGTCGACCAAATTCGCTCTAAGCCACCGGACTACGGTATTCGTCCTGGCGTTCCTCATCGTGATTGTGGGGATGGTGTCCTACCTGTCGCTCCCTCGTGAGGCCGCTCCAGACATCAAGTTTCCGTATATTATCGTCTCGACCATTTATCCGGGGGTTTCCCCCGAAGACATCGAGAACCTGGTAACCAACCGGTTGGAGAGCAAGTTCGAGGATCTCACGGATCTAGACGAGATGACGTCGACCTCGTCCGAGGGGATGAGCGTTGTGGTGTTGAAGTTCATGCCCGATGTGAACAGCTCAGAGGCACTGCAACAGGTGCGAGACCGGGTCAATCGAGCTCAAACTGAGATGCCCAACGAGATTGAAGATCCCGATGTCCGGGAGATCTCTTCCAGTGACTGGCCCATCTTGATGGTGAACATCTCAGGAACTGCGGGGCTCGTGCGCTTGAAGCGCATCGCCGAGGACTTGAAGACGGACATCGAGGCCATGAAAGGGGTTCTCGAGGTGGACATCTCGGGGGGACTTGAGCGAGAGATTCGCGTGGAGGTGAACCCCCACTCGTTGCA
>CALFHQ010000712.1 GCA_937876385.1 uncultured Pseudomonadota bacterium | reverse complement strand
CCCACGCCGAGGCACCGCCGGAGAGCACATACATCGTCAAAGCTCCCGGAACTCGAGGGGAGATCGTCATGCCGGCCTATCAAGACAACATGCCCCTTTTCGAGCGGGGGGAATTCTGGGGGCCAGCAGAAACCCGGTGCTACGAATTCCCAACTGGCCCCGTGGACCTCACGGAAGCAGAAGCCCACTACCTGTACAAGCGCATTGCACAGTGGACCACCGGAGCGACGGTGAACGACGAACCTGGCACACGCTGGGTTGTGGGGCTTCGAGGGACGTCTCCGGGGATGTTTGAATGGAACGGAAACATGGCCAACCGTTTCAACGACACGCTGGTTCTGGCATGGCGGGATGAAGACAATACCCCCCACGTCCTTGAATTTCCGGGACACACAGACACGGGAGCCTACGACTTCGGCTACCACGCCAGTTCTTCTCTGTGGCCCAACCGCCGCTACCCTTATGCGTGCGGCTGGCACAAGAGCTACAACGCTTTGCGCATCCAGATCGATGGCTACAAAGTTCGCGACGATTCAAACAAGAACGGACACTGGGACAGCGACCGGAACGGTTGGCTCCCCGGTTTGTTCGAGGACGAAGACCACTTCCGGGCCGGAGGAGCTCACAACATTCATGTCGCATCGGTGGACTCTCCCCTCTCCACCGCTTCGGTGAACGAGCACTCTGCGGGATGCCAGACGATCCCCGGGATGGCAAATTGGACCCGATTCATCACCACCGTATGGACCTACGAGGGAGCCCCGGTGGACTATTTCCTGGTGGACGCCCGGGACATCGATCCCAACGTCTGGGCCCCCTGCCAGCCCGACGGTTCCCATTCCTGTCCCTATCGAATTGCAGCCCTTCCGTTCGCTGCAGCGGGGAACACGACCGGCTGGCCGGTGAGCGAATTCGACCTGTACAACTGCTCCTTCACCGATCAGAGCGGTCCCGAAGTGGTCTACCTGTTGACTCCCCAGGAAACCACCCTGCTTCAAGCGACTCTGGATGATGACCCCGACGATTCCGGACCCGATGTGGACGTTCATCTGCTCATGTCCGATGACCCGCTGGACTGCCTGACCCGCGGCAACGTGTCCTTGGAAGAAGAGGTTCCCCCGGGGCGCTACTTCATCGTCGTCGACACCTACGTGGAGAACGGACTGGAGATGTCCGGCACCTACCAACTGACGGTGGAGGGAGCAAACGCTCCCGATGCCACGGAGTGACCGCATGACTCTCGAGATCCACCCATCACTGGTTGAGCTTCGCAGCAAGGTGGACGACTTCATGGTGCGTGTTCAATCTCAATATCCCCGGGACATGGCCTGCCAGGCAGGTTGCAGCTCCTGCTGCCAGGGTGGACTATCGGCCTTCCCGGTGGAAGCCGGCCCCATGATGGCCGCAGTGGAATCGCTTCCAAGAGAGCTTCGAGACGTGGTTCGCAAGCAAAGCGAAGACGCGGCCCACTGCCCGTTTCTTGTGGATGAAAACTGTGTCATCTACGATCAGCGACCGGTCATCTGCAGGACTCAGGGACTCCCCCTGCTGCTGGAAGACGGCTCGGTGGACTCCTGCCCGCTGAATTTCACCAAAGCCGGCCAACGGGACGCCCTCCCTCACGAAGACGTCTTGAATCTGAAGAGTCTCAACTTCCTGCTGTCGATGTTGCACAGCGTCCACGTTCGCCAGAGCGGCCAAGCGGACCGGCGGATCTCCTTCTCGGAAATTGCGGGCTGAATCACTGTTTGCGAAGTTGGAACGCCTTGCTGGTTGATCTTTCCTTCCCATAGGGTAAAAGGGAATTCGAATAGATGGACGATTGGAGGCTGCTATCATGCGCAATGTACTGTTTGGACTTCTGTGGCCGGTTCTCCTCCTCACCACCCTTTCCTGCGGCGGTGGAGACTCGGTCAAGCAAACCAATGACGGGCCAACGGACAGCCAGGTCAGCATGGACACGGACACGAGCGGTGACACAAACCCGCAGTCCGACAGCATCGTCATTGCAGACCACACCGCTCAAGACACCGATCTTTTCATCCCATCGAAGCCCAACCCGGGCGAGTTCGGAGCCCCTTGCACCTCCAACGAGGATTGCATCAGTGGCTACTGCATTGAGGGACTCGACGGCTATATCTGCACCAAATTGTGCACCGAGGAGTGCCCCACAGGTTATGACTGTGTGGGGCTGAATAGCGGGCCTGACCTGGTCTTCATCTGCGTCCCCATTATCGACCGAAGCTGTGAAGCGTGCAACTCGGACTTCCACTGTGCGTCAGGGCGTTGCGTCTCCTTCGGCACAGCAAGCTACTGCCTGTCACCCTGCGAAACCAACGACGATTGCAACGCCAACTACTCTTGCCAGAACAAGACGTTGGAGAGCGAGGAAGTGGTCCCCCTGTGCGTTCCCACGTCGGGCACGTGCGAGTGCGTGCCGGAGAGTTTGGGATTGGAGAAAGCCTGCAAGAAGTCCACGGGCACCGCTGTGTGCTACGGGGTCCAGTTCTGCGAGGCTGAAGGATGGGGAGGTTGCCAGCTTCCCACCGAGGTCTGCGACGGGAAAGACAACGATTGCAACGGTTGGGTCGATGACCCCTGGCTGAATCCGGCCTCCGGACGCTACGAATCAGACGAACATTGCGGTGCCTGCAACAACTCTTGCGTGAACATGGCAGCGTCCCACGCCTTCGGAAAATGCAACGAAACGGCTCCGGTGCCGAATTGTGTTTGGAGTTGTGACGACGGCTTCTTTGACGTCAACAACAACCCCACAGACGGATGCGAATGCGAGTTCCTGGCCACATCAGACGACCCCGACGTGCCGGGAGATGACAACTGCGACGGCATCGATGGAGTGGTCACCGACGGCGTCTTCGTTGCCAAGAGTGGCCTCGACGGTGCCCTGGGAACAATGGAAGATCCCCTGGGAACCATCCAGGCAGGAATTGAGAAGGCGTTCTCCACCGGAAAGAGCAACGTCTATGTGGCCACCGGTGTGTACTCTGAGTCCATCGAACTGCAACCGGGAGTGAACGTCTACGGCGGATACAACGCCCAATTCGACTCTCGGGACACTAAGGCCAACCAGACGGCACTCATGGGACTCCCTTTCACCGATGCGCTCCCCGGCACAGTGAACGCATTCTCCATCAGACAAGCCAACACCGTCTTCTCCGGCTTCTGGATCTTCGCTGCCGACGCCGTAGTCATCGGGGACTCCTCGTACGGCGTCTACCTTCGAGATTGCGACGCCCACTTGAAATTCAGAAACAACTGGGTGGTCGCTGGAAACGGCCGAGACGGCGAGGCCGGAGTGGATGGCATCGACGGCATCGACGGCATCAGCGGCGTTCAGGGATTGGATGCTTACGACACCATGGAGGAGACCTGCTCCAGTTCCCTTTGGAACATCGGAGGAGGAGGGGGCGCCCGGGTTTGTGGAAGCACGGACGTTTCGGGGGGACAAGGGGGCACGGCCATCTGTCCCGACAATGACGAGTCGGGAGCCCAGCCCCGCTCAATACCCTACGACCAGACACAACTCGCCAACGAGTGGGGTCAAGTGGGCGACGGTCCCATCGGCGGAGACGGAGGGCAACCCGGCTACGACAGCCTGATTCACGACGGCTCTTCATCCAACTGCGGCATCTGCAATGTTCCAAAAACCCCCGACGCCAGCCAGTTCCTCCCAACCCTGGGACAGGATGGACACGACGGGGCGTCGGGAACCGATGGGGCCAATGGTCCTGGCTGCCACGACAGCGCAGGGACGGTTATCGGCAACTTCTGGGTGGGCTACCAGGGAACCAACGGAACCAGTGGTGGGCCCGGTAGCGGTGGCGGTGGAGGGGGCGCCGGGGCCGGAGTGGAGACGCTCAATTGCTCTGACCACACAGCCATCCTCTTCACCGATATCGGGGGAAGTGGGGGAGGAGCAGGGTCGGGAGCCTGCGGAGGCACCGAAGGCTCGGCGGGGAAGCCCGGCGGGGGCTCTTTCGCCATCTTCGTGGTGGCCACTACAACCCTGGAATCTTTGCCGGAGGTGAAGGGGAACACGGTGCAAACGGGGTTTGGCGGAGACGGCGGGGACGGCGGAAACGGCGGCGTGGGCGGAGACGGTGGCTCGGGTCGCCCGGGTGGAGCTTCCGGTGAGGCCGACCCCAGCGCTTGGTGTGCCGACGCGGGCGGACACGGTGGAGACGGCGGCAGAGGAGGACACGGTGGCGGAGCTGGCGCAGGATGTGGCGGTCCTTCCTTTGCGGTGTACCTGTCAGGTGCGGCCCCCGCTTTGGCGGGAGACTATCTCTTCGACAACGAATATGTTCTTGCTGGAGACGGTGGTTATGGAGGGCAAGGGGGGAAATCCCTGGGCAACGACGGAGAGTCGGGTCTCGATGGGGCAACGGGAAAAGCCAACTTCTAAGCAGCACCCCCCTTTGAGCCCTCTTTCGAATTTCAGTCGGCAGATTTGAACGTCGCCTGACCCATGCTGAGAACCAACTTCCCCTTCGGATTTTCCAAAGCAAACTGAACCGTGTCCCCTTCCTGACGCGTCTTCAGCGTGAGC
>CALFHQ010000711.1 GCA_937876385.1 uncultured Pseudomonadota bacterium | reverse complement strand
CTGATGGTGTTTCCGTGGGGGTACTCCCTTCCATCAGCCCCTCGGGCAGCGAATTCCCATTCCTTGTCGGTGCAAAGTCTCGCCCCGGGTACACGGCCGGATGCCTTGAGCCAGGCTGCGTATTGGGATGCCATGGAGGCTGTGATGCCGACCACCGGGAATTGGAGCCAATCCTGCTCGACGTGCCGTTTCCTCCCCACATAGTGGATCTTTTCACCGCTTTTCACCTCGAAGGCGGTGGAGGGCGTGGGCTTGTAAGAGAGTTTCCAATCGCCGCCCGGGGTGGGGCTGAGGGAAAGGGCACCCTCAAAGCCACCGGAGTGCAAGGAGGGGAGGGCCTCTGCTTGCTGATCTTCAGGAAGTGACTCCACATAGGTCAGCCACTCTTTAAAGGTAGTTTCGTGTTTGGCGATGTAGTAGCCGTCAACGGAAGCGCTGTGGAGGGGAACAGTGTGGTGGAATCCCCGGCGCAGGGTGTCTTCTTCGGCGCTTCCCCAGAGGAATCGACCGGGAGGAACGTAGACGTAGCCCTGTGGGGTATCCGTGGACGGTTCGGTTTGCAATTCCACCTGAACATCTTCAGACCGTCGCACGAGGACCGGTAAGACGACCTCTTTCAAGTCGCTTCGACGCAGACGCAACTGGTAGGAGCCCGGCTTCATCTGGATGCGCTCCCACGGCCCGGTTTCCGGGAAGTCCACTTCTTCGGATTTGAAGGGTCCGGAGGGGTTCTTGACGTATTGAAGCAGTTGGACGGTGGCGCCTGGATCGTCGGTAGTCAATGAGAGAAAAGAGGGCTGGTTCCAGGCTTGGGACAATTCGCCGTCGACGTCGTAGAGTTCCATCCTCCCGAGAAACTCCTGTGTTTCTCCTTCCTGGCCTGCGTGCTCAGCAGTGAGGGCTCGCTGGAAGAGCAATTCAGAAAACCGTCTCCTGGCGTCCGTTCGTTTCGGGTCGAGGGCGACGGCCGCTTCCAACTCCCGTCCCGCCCTCGCCAGGGCATCGTTTAAGGAGTGACGTAGTATTTGAGCTTTGTCCCAGGCACTCTCGCCCTTTTCAGGTTGCTTCGTGTCGAACAGGTGAAACGCTTCCTCCTCTTGCGTGTCGAGTTGCTCTTGGGTTTCCTGGGCGTCTGAGAGAAGGGACTGAGCGGCTGTCATCCTGGCGTCCACAGAAGCATCCAATTCCATCTGAGTCTTCATGTGAACACCCAGCCACACAGCCACAACGACAAGAATTACCGCCAGTATTGCGACCCGGGTTCTTCGGCGATTTCTCTTCATAAACCGTTGCGAGGCCTTGACGAACTCCCTCTCGGCGGAGGCGAGCTCGCCAGGTTCCAGTTCCTCGGCATCCTTGAGTTGCTGTCCCCACCAGAGCGCCTCGTGTGGCTGGTCCATGCGTTCCCACTCTTTGGCAGCACGGGCGAGTCTCTCGTGGACAATGCGATTTTCCACATTCGCTGACCGCCACTGAACCAGTGTCCCCCAACTTGTGATGAGGGCTTCGTGAGCGATTTCGACGGCGGAGCCTTCGGGGGTTTCGATGGCCACCACCAGTCGGGCGTTGACGAGGGCGTCCAGGGTTGTGAGAAACTCGGGTCCGTAGCTTTCCAAATCTCGCCTGAGCTTGCGCACCCGGGTTCCATCCGAAGCGACCAGGAGCAAGAGCAGTCTCCGAGCGATCTCCCGATTGTTTTCCCCCAGCGAAGCGATGGTCTCGTCGGCGTGCATGGCCAGGGCGCCGCCCACCCCGCCGAGGGTCTCCAAGGAGCGCTGTGTGATGGTCCGGGTTTCCAGATCCCGCATTTCCCACAACCGTTCCAGGG
>CALFHQ010000710.1 GCA_937876385.1 uncultured Pseudomonadota bacterium | reverse complement strand
AAGCCATCGTAAACGGACTTTCGATGGCCCTCGACGACTTTGGCGACCGCCCCCTCATCGTGCGCAGTTCAAGCCTCCTCGAAGACAGCATCGGTGCTGCATTCTCCGGGAAACACAAGAGCCTCTTCATCGCCAACCAGGGCACCAAACGGGACCGCATGGAGGCCCTCTTAGACGCCATCGCCGAGGTCTACGCATCCATGTTCGGCCCAGATCCCATCCAATATCGGGCCGAGCGCGGGCTCCTGGATTTCCCCGAAGCCATGGGAATCCTTCTTCAGGAAGTGGTCGGAACCCAGGTGGACAACCTCGTTTTCCCCGCCTTTGCCGGGGTCGCCTTCAGTCGAAACGAGTTTCGCTGGTCCCCTCGAATCCAACAGGAAGACGGCCTCGCTCGGATCGTTCCCGGTCTGGGCACCCGGGCCGTTGACCGCCTGAGCGACGACTACCCGGTCCTCATCGCTCCTGGACAACCCAACTTGCGGGTCAACAACACGGTGGACGATGTCGTCCGCTATGCTCCCAGATATATGGACGTCATCAACCTGGCCACCAACTCCATTGAGACCGTCACGGTGGAGTCCGTCCTCTCCCAGATCCAGACTCGCTACCCTCGATTCAAGCAGATCTTCAGCCTGGTGAGGGACGACCTCCTCGTCCTCCCCCACGGCCTCGTGGATCTCGACCAAGAGCACGCCATTCCCACCTTCGAAGGGCTCTTCGCCAAGACCCCCTTTGTCGCTGCCCTGCGCACCCTCATGCAGGAATTGGAAAAGCACTACGGCATGCCTGTGGACATCGAATTCGCTGCCGACAAAGACGCACTCTACCTGCTGCAATGCCGTCCTCAAAGCGCCTCTCTCGAAGACATCGAGGTGTCCATCCCGTCGGATATTCCAAAGGACAGCATCGTCTTCACCGCAGACCGGTACATCACCAACGGTGCCGTGCCCAACATCACCCACGTCGTGTACGTTGACCCTGAGGCCTACAGCCAACTCTTAGACAAGAAGCAACTTCGAGATGTGGCGGCCATTGTGGGAAGACTCAACGACATCCTCCCCAAACGGCAGTTCGTTTTGATGGGCCCGGGACGGTGGGGCTCCCGGGGAGACATCACCCTGGGCGTACCGGTTACCTATGCCGACATCAACAACACCGCAGCCCTCATCGAAATGGCCTTTCAGAAGGGCTCGTACCTGCCCGACCTGAGCTTCGGCACTCACTTCTTTCAAGACCTCGTCGAGGCGGAGATCAAGTATCTTCCGCTGTACCCGGACGATGGCCGCAACGTCTTCAATCGAGCCTTCCTGGAGCAAACCCCCAACCAATTGACGACGTTCCTTCCCGATACGGCCGCATTCGAAGAGGTTGTCCGGGTCATCGACGTAAAAGCCGTGCAGTCGAAACACCAGCTCCGCATCCTCATGGACGCCGAAGTAGACAAGGCCGTGGCCTACCTCTCGGAGATCAGCCCTGAGGTGGCCCCCTCCAGAAAGCGACGAAGGAGGGGAACCAACCAACTCCTCGACAACGACGAGTACTGGACCTGGCGCCAGAAAATGGCCGAGCGCATCGCTGCCTCCATGGAGCGAGGGGAAATGGGCGTTCAAGCCATCTACGTGTTCGGGAGCACAAAGAACGCCACCGCAGGGCCTTGCAGTGACATCGACCTCCTGATCCACTTCAACGGAAGCCGGAAAGAGAGAGAAGAGCTCCTCAACTGGTTGGATGGGTGGAGCCGAGCCCTGGCAGAGACGAATTTCCTTCGAACCGGCTGCAAAGAAGAGGCCCTCCTCGACATCCACATCGTCACCGACCAGGACATCGCCGACAAGACCAGCTTTGCTTGCAAAATTGACGCAGTCAGCGATGCTGCCAGGCCCCTGACCATGGGAAGCAAGAAGCTCAGGAAATGAGCGTTCGCTCCGCCTCCCAGGGGTGGTTTGGGTCGAAGCGAATGAGACAAAGCTCCGGCCCGTCGTGGGCTCCGTTGATGGCCACGGTAACCCCCAATCGTTGCTTCCAGACTCCGGTGAGGCGGTGTGCCTCGTGGACGTGTCCGTGGAAGGTCAAGAGAGGTTGCCGACTGCGGATGAAGCGCTCCACGGCGATGCTCCCGATGTGCGGGTCCACCGGGACGTGGTCCACCATCTGACCGTCCAAAGCCGCATGATCGAGGTGGGTGTTGTAGGGGGGAACATGAAACAAGAAGATGTCATCGCCCAACTCGCGGTCTCCAACCATCGCTTCCAGGTCTCCTTTGATGGTGGCCCATTTTGCTTCCTGAGGGGAAAGGGAAACCGAGCGGCGTCCTTCTTCGGGGGAGACACAGCCGGGGTCGACGTAGCGGGAAACGTCGTATCGCTCCCAATCCTTGAACCAGAACGGCGTGGGGGGAATATAGGGGTACCCAAAGACCATCCGCTTTCCCCACGAAGCTCCTGTGCCATCCAGGTAGCTCCACAGCCCTTCGTTGCTGCCTTCCATGAGCGAATCCTGACGACTCTTGGGGTCATCGTTGCCCATGATCACAAAGACTTCGGGGGTTCGGGGGCCCATGGTCTGGCGGACCCCACGAAACAGGGGGCGCAGGCAATCGTCCAGGAAGTCTCCTTCAGCCAACTCGCCGGCACCGCCGAAACCGGGGAAAAGGTCTCCCCCCAGAAACAAGGCGGCGGGCTCCTCGGCAACCAGGCGCTCTGCCAACAACTCGCACTGCCGACGACTTCCATGGAGGTCCGTAACAAAGAAACACAACAAGGTCCCACTTCCTCCCTTCGGCTGGTCTAGAGCCAGCCTCTAGCTCTGCATGCTTCCGCCACCCGGTTGATGGCAATCACGTAAGCCGCATCCCGCATCGGGATGTCGTGCTTTCGAGCCAAACTGCTCACTGCACGAAAGGCCGACGTCATCTTCACATCCAGTTTGCCCAACACCTCGTCCTTTTCCCAGAAGTAGTTCATGTTGCACTGAACCTGCTCGAAGTAGCTGCACGTAACTCCGCCGGCGTTGGCCAGGAAGTCGGGGATGACGAAGATGCCCCTCTCGTCCAACACCTTGTCCGCTTCTGGAGTGGTGGGGCCGTTTGCCCCCTCGGCGACGACTCGAACCTGCTTGGAGATTCGGGAGACATTCTCGCCATGAATCTGGTTTTCCAGGGCACAGGGGATCAAAATGTCCACGTTGCGATCAATCCATGCATCCCCGTCGAGCACTTCGTAGCCCAGCGCTTTGGCCTTGTCCTTGTCGATCCCTCCGAAGCGGTCGGTGATGTTCCGAAGCTCTTCCAACACCACCCCTTCCTCCCGGTAGAAGGAATAGGAGGTGGAGTCCCGCTGGTCCCAACTGGACACGCTGGTCACCGTTCCCCCCAACTTCTGGTACAACTCGATGGCGTACTGCGCCACGTTGCCGAAGCCCTGGACGCTGGCCTTGGTGTCCTTTGGACGGATACG
>CALFHQ010000709.1 GCA_937876385.1 uncultured Pseudomonadota bacterium | reverse complement strand
GACAAGTACCAAGTCAACGTGGACAGCGTCGAACTGGTCCGGACCACCAAAGGCGATCCGATGCTCAAGTGGAAGCTGCGCATCCTCGCTCCCAAGTTCGCGGGGCGTTTGCTTTGGCGCAACAACGTCATGGCCTCGCCCGAAAACATCCGGTGGCTGAAGAAGGACCTCTACACCTGCGGTCTCCGTCTGGCCCGGCTCTCGGAGCTCCCGGCGAACCTGGATCGACTGCTGGATGTGAAGCTCGAGGTCACAAAGAAGACCCGGGGCGAGTACGAGTCAGTGTACTTCAACAAGCTGATCAACACCGGCGGAGGCTCCTCCTCCCCGAACACCGACGATGCGCTGAGCCGTTTCTGATGGAGCGTGCAGTCATCATCATCGACACCCGGGAGCAGGAGGAATACGCCTTCGACCCAGCCCGCGTGGAGACCCGACGAGCAGCCCTACCAGCCGGCGACTACTCGCTCGCCGGCAGCGAGGACCGGGTGGCGGTTGAACGAAAGTCCCTGGACGACTACGTCAACACCGTCATCCGGTCCCGCAAGCGATTCGCCGCCGAGTTGAAGCGCCTGCGGGAGATGGAATACGCCTGTGTCGTGGTCGAAGCGGACCTGGCCGATGTGTTCGCCCGTCGCTATCGAGCAGGGGTCAATCCGACCTCCGTGTTCGGGGCGACCATCTCCATCGTCGTGGACCACAGCGTGCCCGTCTACTTCTGCTCCGACCGACAAATTGCCTGCCGCTTCACCCAGGATTTCCTGCTCCGAGTTCATGGCGCTATTCAGGAGGCTGCAGATGTTGAAGCCTGAACAGAAACAGACCCCGGCGGTCGAGGTATCGGGACGGGTCGATCACCTCTTCTTCTCCAGCCCCACCTTCTCTGCCGGGGTGCTTCACGTTCCGTGTGAAGACAGCGTCCGGTTCGCCGGGAAGTTCATGGTGCAGCGGGGAGATTTGGTCACGCTCAAAGGTCAGTGGACGTCTTCGAAGTACGGAGACCAACTGCAGGCCGAGGCATTCCAATACGACCTGCCAATCGACCGAGACGGGCTGGCTTACTACATCGCTGGCCACCCCCGCATCAAGGGAATCGGACCGGCGAAAGCCCGGGTGCTGGCAACCCTGTTCGGTAACGACTTCGACAGAGCCCTGGAGGATCGTACCGAGGAGATGGCCCGAGCGGCTCACGTCGGATTGCCGGTCATTGAGAACCTGCGAGACGAGTGGCTGAGGTCTCGGTCCTTCAATTTGGCCAACACCTGGCTTGCCT
>CALFHQ010000708.1 GCA_937876385.1 uncultured Pseudomonadota bacterium | reverse complement strand
ACGTCCCTCCGGTGGTGGGGACCGCGACGGGGGCGGCAACAAGTCCTCCTGACCTTCTATTGGACCAACCCAGGGACCTCAAGCCATGTCGAAACGCAAGATTCCTGAAGACTACTCGGCCTATCAGGCCATCGACTCTCACGCCCACCTTGATCCGGCGGAATTCGGCGACGAACTTCCCACCATCATCAGCGCGGCTTTTGAACACGGACTTGCGGGAATCATCTCCATCGCTGCGGACAAGACGCCGGACTCTTTTCCCCGTATAGCTCAGGTTGCTGCCAGTCACGAAAACATCTGGCTCGTTGCAGGGGTTCACCCCCATTATGCTTCCGAAATGAAGGTCTTGTGGCCCCAGGTGCAAGCTCTCATCAAGGATGGACGGCTGGTTGGCCTGGGTGAATTTGGCCTCGACTACCATTATGACTGGTCCCCCCGCAGGGTCCAGCAGGACGTCATGCGACGACAGGTCGAGGAATCCCTGACAAGAGCCCTTCCGGCAGCACTGCATATCCGTGAGGCCTACGAGGAGGCGCTCAAGATCTTAGACGAATTCGGCGACCAGTTCTCAGGCGTTCTCCACTGCTTCTCCGCCGGAGCATCCCAAGCGCGGGAGTTTCTTCAAAGGGGATTCCATGTCTCCATCCCAGGGATCGTGACCTTCGCCAAGGCAGAGGAGTTGCGGGAAGCAGTGCAGATCATTCCGTTGGACCGGCTGCTGGTGGAGACAGATACCCCTTACCTGGCGCCGGTCCCCTTTAGAGGTCGCAGGAATGAGCCTTCATACGTGGCATTTGTCGTGGAACGCCTGGCGCAGTTGAAAGGAGTCACCCCCGAAAGATTGGCCGAAGCGACCGCGACGAACACTCGCTCCCTCTTCAAACTCGAAGGTATGGAGACGTCATGAAGGGGCACCGTCGACCTTTCCTCCTGGCGATTGTCTGCCTCTTTGGGTTCGTCGCTGTGTGCGGTTGCAATCCCAAACAGGAGGAACCCTCAAAGTCACAACCTGACGCCGGTCGAACGGTGGTTTCTCAGTTGTTCTTTGCATGCAGAAAGGGCGACGTCGACGGGGCAAGGGCCACCTTGACCCCTGACTCCATTGCTTCACTGGAGCGCTTCTTCGCTGCTGCCCAGGCAAACGGGGCGAAGGTTGGCTGGGACCAGTTCATGACCTACATTGCCAGCTTCAATGAACCGGAGTGCAAGGTTGCCGAAGGGGACAAGACCCATATGCAATGCACGAATCTTGGCAGGAACTTCCATTTTGCGATTATCACCACGGACCAACAAGCTAAGATACAACTCCCACCCTTAACTTTTCTTCAAACCTCGACATCGTGGTAAATCGCAACAATTCGGCACAGGGAGGTTGTAGAAATCCCGAAGCTGTACCAGTGGGCACATTTCGACATCCCAGTAGAGTAGCTCAGGGTCTTTACTGACGCGGGTTTGTGCGAATGCCCCTTGACACTTTGGTCGCCACTTACTACCTATGTGTTGTAATTGAGTGGGTTCAGAACAAAACGGAGATAGACAAATGGAAATCAAGAAGATCAGCATTGACGAATTCAAGGATGTTGTAGCCAGCAGTAGCCGGCGTGCCCCCTACGGACAGAACCAGAGCCTCTTGAAGAAAGCCGAGAAGGAAGCTCTGCAGCTTAGCTTCGACACCGAAAAGAAGGCCGTTTCGAAGCTCACCGCTCTGTACGTGGTTCGTCGCAAGATGAACGCTCAGGTGAAAATCGTCCGTCGTGGCAATGTTCTCTATGTCGGCCCGGGCGAGTACGTACCGACAATCCGCAGACCTCGGAAAAAGTAAACGACCCTCATACTGCGAGTCCTTCCGAGTTCCCTTCCTTTTCTATCAAGTCGTAGATTGAAATCAGTCAAAGAAAATGATGGTGTGGTGTGGCGTAGTCACAAGGGCAGTTGGTTTCAATCCTGAGGGAGTCGGAAGGCCGACGGTCCAGGTTCTCTTGGAGAAATGCTTGTTGACAGCACTCTTGATTGGGTTGGTGTAGGTGCTCGTGTTGTGCATGAGGAGCTGCACCTTGTCACAACTTGCCCGAGCAACAAGATTCCCCCCCTTCAGTTTGAGGGTGATGGAGAGGTCTAGGATCATCCCCTTCTCCAGCCCAGCTTTGATCTTCGGGATATGGGATTTGTACATGGACCCTTTGAGGAGGACTTTGATCCCCTTTCCCTTGACTTGAAGCTGCATTCGGAGTCGATTGCCGTGGGTCATCTGCACCTGCCGAATGTCCACGGTGGTGAAGGTCCCCCTCAGCTTCGAGTAAAGCCCCTCGGCTGGAAAGCTGTAGGGAAGAAAGGCCTTCTTGCCCTGGTCGATGATGTCCCTCTCTCCCAACATCAGATAGTACTTGTGCTCGTAAGCGCCCCGGGTCAACTCATCGATATATCCCTTGATGGGGTTCAATGAGGCCTGTGCTGCCTTCAATTCTTGAGTGGCGCGACTGCGCTCGCGTTTGGCACCGTCCACCGTCGCCTGGGTAAT
>CALFHQ010000707.1 GCA_937876385.1 uncultured Pseudomonadota bacterium | reverse complement strand
GGTGGAACTGGGGGAGGCGGCTGTTTTGGATGTTGCAGATGAGAAGCCCATTCAAAGCGCGGAGGCGGTGTATGTGCACTTGGGCGCCATGGCATTTTCGACCCAGGAGGAGTTCGTCGTTTTGGGATTGAACGGCAAGAACCGAATAGCTGTGGAAGGGGTCGTGGCTCGAGGGGGCGGGAACGTCTGCGCCGTGACTCCCCGAGAAGTCCTGTCTCCCTTGATATTGGCGGGGGCGATGAAGGGCATTGTGGCTCACAATCATCCTTCCGGGGATCCCACACCGAGCCAAGAGGACGTCGTATTGACCCGGCGTCTGGTGGAGGCTGGCGCGGTGGTGGGCATTCCCATTGTGGACCACGTGATTATCGGTCGAGGCCGATTCGAGAGTCTCCGAGAGGCAGGTCTTCTGTCGGGTTTGGAGCGTTCACGGAGGGCCTCATGAATCGACGACTGTGCGGTGCGGGTGCGCTGGTTGCTGTTCTGGGGATTGCAGGCTACTCCTGCGCCCATCGTGAGGCTCACGGGTCGGCAGATGTGGGCTGCAGCCCCTCCGGTTGGGTGGATCGAGTTGAGGGGGACCAGGTTGTGCTGGCAGATGACAACGGAGACGAGCGTTTCGTACCGCTCAGGTGCTTTGCCGCACACCCCAGGGAGGGCACATATGTTCGCATGGGGAACGTGGACCTCCATCGGACTCAAGAGGTCCGCGGCAATATGGATCGTCTGCTGGAGGAGATGGGGGTGGAAGAACTCCCCCCGTCTGGACCTTAGACAGGGTCCGTCCAGGCCAACCAGATCCTCTCAGCGAGGGCTTCGAACCCCTGAATTGCCTTGATGAAGTACCCCCTTCGTGGTACAAGACTAAACCACGTTTTGGAAACCGATTCGGTGAGAGGAGACGCCATGAAACTGGTGGAGTGTGTACCCAATTTCAGCGAAGGAAGGGACAAGAAGATACTCGACGCCATCGCGGCTGCCGCGGGCAGTGTTGAGGGAGTGAAGGTGTTGGATGTGGACCCGGGTGCCGACACCAACCGGACAGTTTTTACTCTGGTGGGCCCCATTGACCGAATCGTGGATGGGGCCTTTGCTGCCATCAAGGCTGGTTTGGAGCTCATCGACATGCGGAAGCACAGCGGCGCCCACGCCAGGCAAGGTGCATGCGATGTCTGCCCCTTCGTCCCCCTCGGGGAAACCACCATGGATGAGTGCGTGGAGTTGGCAAAGGAGCTTGGTCGCAAGGTGGGCGAAGAGTTGCAGATTCCTGTCTTTTTATACGAGGCAGCGGCCACTCGTCCGGAGCGAAAGAGCATTGTGGATATCCGTGTTGGGGAATACGAAGCGCTGGAAGAGAAACTGAAGGATCCGATGTTTGTTCCGGATTTCGGCCCGACGCGGTTCAACGCCCGGGCCGGCGCCACGGTCATCGGGGCACGAGATTTTCTCATCGCTTACAACATCAACCTGAACACTCGAGACAAGAAGATTGCCAAGGACATTGCCTTGGAGATTCGAGACAAGGGGCGTTTTCTTCGCGACGACCGCGGCAAGAAGATGCTCGGTGAGGATGGGAAGGCCCTTCGCCAGCCTGGCATGTTCCAGAACTGCAAGGCGACGGGTTGGGTCATCGAGGAGTACCGCTGCGCTCAAGTCACGATGAACCTTACCAACCACAAGGTCTCTCCCCCTCACCTGGTTTTCGACGCCGTGTGCAAGCTTGCTGAGGAGCGAGGGTGCAGGGTAACGGGGAGCGAAATCGTAGGGTTGGTTCCTCTGGATGTAATGGTCACTGCCGGGAAACACTATCTGAAGCGGCAGGGGGCAACTTGCGGGGTCTCCACCGACGACATCATCGATATCACCGTCAAGAGTATGGGGCTGGCCGATGTCGCTCCGTTTGAGCCCAACCGGAAGATCATCGAGTTCCAGATTCGTGACAAGAACGCCGGACTCATGGGGTTGACCTGCAGCGGCTTTGTGGACGAACTGGCCAGCGACTCTCCGGCCCCAGGGGGCGGCAGCGTGGCGGCCTTGTGTGGGTCGTTGTCTGCTGCTCTCACTGCTATGGTGGGGACCCTCACCTATGGAAAGAAGAAGTTCAAGAAGGTCTTCGAGGAGATGGACCGGGTGGGAGAGGAAGCTGTTCAGTTGAAGGAGTTCTTCTCGAGAGCCGTGGACGACGATACCGACGCTTTCAACCGGGTCATGGATGCCATGCGGGCTCCCAAGGGAACCGACGAAGAGATTGCCCGGCGGGACGAGCTGATTCAAGAGGCCACCAAAGGCGCGGTCCTGGTTCCGTTGAGCGTTGTGGAGAAGAGTGCGGACGCAGCTCGCCTGGCCGGCGTAATGGCCAAACGGGGCAACCCGGCATCCCTCAGTGACGCTGGAGTTGCCTCTTTGTGCGCCCGTCTGGCAGCGCAGGGTGCCTACTACAACGTCCTTATCAACCTCCCTGGGGTGGAGGACGATGGGTGGGTTACCAAGACCCACCAAACGGCAAAAGAGGCCCTCGAAGCCACCTTTGCCGTGTGTGATGAGATTGACCAAAGCGTAAGAGAAACCCTGGAAACCCAGGCATCCAGATAAGGAGCGGACCGATGTTGCGTGGCGAGCGGATCAAGGACGTTTTGAGTGCAAAGTATCCCCGAGATGGCGTCGTTGCTTGTGGATGGGCTCGTTCCATTCGAGATAGCAAGCAGATCGCTTTTCTCGTCTTGAACGATGGGTCGTGTTTCGACAGTCTTCAGGTCGTTGTGAACAATGAGATGGCCAACTACGACGACATCGTCAAGGCGGGCACCGGAGCTTCCTTCCGCGTCACCGGAAATCTCGTGGAGTCCCCTGCCAAAGAGCAAACCTGGGAGCTCCAGGCGACAGAGGTCGAAGTTCTGGGGATCAGCGAATCGAGCTATCCACTGCAGAAGAAGCGGCACACCTTCGAGTACCTTCGCTCCATTGCCCACCTCCGCCCTCGGTCCAACGCCTTTGGTGCCGTCTTTCGAATTCGCAATGCGGCAGCTTATGCCATCCACAAGTTCCACCAGGAGCGCGGCTTCATGTGGGTCCACACCCCCATCATCACAGCCAGCGACTGCGAAGGGGCCGGTGAGATGTTCCGAGTAACGACTCTGGATCTGGAGAAGCTCCCACGAACCGACGAAGGGGTCGTGGATTTCAGTGAGGACTTCTTTGGCAAGCAGGCTGGGCTCACCGTTAGTGGGCAGCTCGAGGGGGAGACCTTCGCCATGGCTTTTGGCGACATTTACACCTTCGGACCCACCTTCCGTGCCGAAAATTCGAACACCCCCAGACACATCGCCGAGTTCTGGATGGTCGAGCCGGAGATGGCTTTCGCCGATCTGGGAGACAACGTGTCCCTGGCTCGGGACTTCATGAAATACGTGACCTCCTTTGTTCTGGAAAGCTGTCAAAGTGATCTGGAGTTCCTCAACCAATGGATCGAGAAGGGGCTCCTTGCCCGCCTGGAGAACGTAGTGAACTCCCCCTTCGAGGTGCTTACGTACACCGAAGCCATCGAGAAGCTGGAGAAGTCCGGTCAGTCCTTCGATTTCCCGGTGAAGTGGGGCATCGACCTGCAGACCGAACACGAGCGCTACCTCGCTGAGACGTTGGTCAAAGGGCCAGTCTTCGTCGTCGACTATCCAAAGGAGATCAAGCCGTTTTACATGTACTGCAACGATGACGAGAAGACCGTTGGGGGCATGGACCTCCTGGTCCCGAAAGTGGGAGAGATCATCGGTGGGAGCCAAAGAGAGCACCGGCTTGATGTACTGATGCAGCGAATTCACGAGTCCGGTCTGGATGAGAAGGAGTACTGGTGGTACATCGACACCAGGCGCTTTGGTGCTGTCCCTCACGCCGGGTTCGGTCTCGGTTTTGAGCGGGCCGTCATGTACCTCACCGGGATGAGCAACATTCGAGACGTGATTCCGTACCCACGCACTCCTGGCTCAGCGGAGTTTTGACGATGACTTGGGAGAATGGGGGATGGAGTCGAAGCCTTGTGGCGTCTTTTGGGGCCTTCCTGGTGGCCCTGTCCTTGAGCTCCCCGGCCGTCGCCCAGGAGAAGGACGAGGCACCGCCGTATACCGTCGGTTTGCAGCTTGTTGCCAGTCGCAGCGAAGATGTGGCCATTACCCGACAGGTTACACGGCTCTTCGTACAGGTGTTGGAACAGGAGCGCAAATTCCGAGCGCACGGGTACTTCAAGCCGAAAAAGAAAGAGGAGCATGCGCGCTTGGCGCGTCTTCTGGATGCCGGGATTCGGAAATTGTCCCCCGCCATCTTCGGCAGTGTGTACCTTGAGGGAAAAAAGGAGATCGACGAAGCCTTCGTCATGGGGCGTCGGCTCGTGGCAGAGTTGAGTCCGGCTCTGGTCGGGGACCTCTATCGGGGCATGGGCATGGTTCAAGCCATGGAGGGGAACTTGTCCCTCGCCGCCGGCTATTGGATGACCTTCCTGAACCTGCGCCCGAAGGAGTCTCGAACTTCTCGGATGTACCACAAGCGTTACCTCGAACTGTTCGACAAGGCGCAGAAGCGGTACGAGGAGGACGGGAAGTACCAGGTCACCCTGACGGTGAAGCCGGCGGACGCTCAAGTAACCCTCGACGGCGAGCTCATCAACGTCAACGATTCCCCCTTTGAATTGTGGGGCGGCGGACACCTCATTCAAGTAGAAAAGGAAGGATACTACCGGGGTGGCTGGATCAAGGACCCATCCCTCCACGGAGTGCGGTGGGAGTTGACCCTCACCCCCATCGAGTCCAGACCTCGACAGGTCGAATATGTGAGGCGGCTGGAGAAGACCTACAGCCAGGGAGCCTCGACGCCCACCGACGAAGTCCGGCGCTGGTTGTACGACCTCCGGGCCATCTTCGAGTCCGATGCCCTGTTGTTTCTCGTGGTGTCTGCAACCAAAGATACGGTCCTTCTTCGAGGGGCTTTTGTTTCGTCCTACGATGCCTTCTCTTTGGAGAGAACCCTTCCTAGAGACGCAACCATCCTTGATGGAGTGCGGAAAGTCATCCTGGATGTGACGGATATCGAGGGGCAGAAGGATACGGCCGCGCGTCGGGAGGCGAAACGGGAACACGAAGAGCTTGCAAAATGGGGCGCTTCCTTGTCCAAAGACCTTGCGTCCGCCCGGGAGCAGCTCCTGACAAAGGGGCAACAGTGGGTCATGGCGGGAGAGGGGGAGAAGCGTGTCCTGTTCGTGGAGACTGCCGGGATCGTTGCCGGTTTGTCCGCCGATCTGACCGCTCAGATGCAGCATCTGGAAGAAGACCCAAAGGCCGCCAGGGCAGCTCTGGACCGGATCAATTCGCAGTGGCTTCGAGTGAAGGTCAAGGCCGACTCTCTTCTGTCCTGGGATGTCGAGAAGGCCCTTCAAGACAAGGAGATCTCTCAGATTGGAGAGGTTCTCACGCAGGCTCAAGAGCGCATCAAAGAGGCTCGCCAACGATTCAAGGCTGGAAGGCGAGAGATGTCTCGCAAAGAGGCCGCAGGATACGACCGGGCGCTGCGGCTTTTGGAAAAAGCGGAGCGCACCCTCACCAAAGCGGCCACTTCGGATCGTTCCCTGGCTC
This sequence comes from uncultured Pseudomonadota bacterium, assembly GCA_937876385.1. Lineage (GTDB taxonomy): Bacteria > Myxococcota_A > UBA9042 > CAIXZC01 > CAIXZC01 > CALFHQ01. The sequence goes on along the minus strand of CALFHQ010000707.1, from coordinate 2,165 downwards.
GACACCGACCCCTCTTGTACGAAGTTGCTTGGAAGAGCGCACTGTTTCTGGAACAGTTGTCCAAATACTCAAGCCCCACGCAAAGGTGACTCGTGAAGGTACCACTGCTCGATCTCAGTCGAATTCACCAGCCCGTTCTTGCCGACATGCAGAAAGCCGCAGCAGACGTCCTCGCCGATGGCCGATATATTCTGGGTCCCAACGTCAAGGCCTTTGAAGAAGAGATGGCCAGCGCATGCCAGGTGGAGCACGCAGTTGGGGTCTCCAACGGGACCGACGCCTTGCGATTGGCCCTCATGGCTCTCCATCGCCTCCACGGCGGGGGGACTGTGATTACCACCCCTTTCACCTTCATCGCCACAGCCGAAGCCGTGGTCGCTGCCGGGTTTGACGTCGCTTTTGCCGATGTGAACCCGGATACCGCCCTCCTGGACCCAGAGGCTGTGGAATCGCTTATCACCCCCGAAACCGTCGGCATTGTCCCGGTGCACCTCTTTGGACAGTGCGTGGACATGGATCCCCTCGAGGCGTTGGCAAAGAAGCACGGCCTTTGGATTGTCGAGGACAACGCTCAGGCAACCGGGGCCCTGTACAAGGGACGCACGGCGGGAGCCATGGGAGATGCCGGTTGTTTCTCCTTCTTTCCCTCGAAGAATCTTGGGGGCGTTGGGGACGGTGGATTGGTCATTTCCAACCGCCAGGACGTCGCTGAGCTTTGTCGCTCCGGACGGCGTCATGGAGCCAGCGTCGAGAGGTATCGGCACGACTTCATCGCCGGCAATTTTCGTTTGGATGAGCTTCAAGCGGCCATCTTGCGAGTGAAGTTGCCGCATCTTGCTGCCTGGAATCTTGAACGCACCGAAGTTGCCGACAGGTACCTTCGGCTTTTTGCCGAAGCGGGCCTTCTTGAGAGCCGCTCGGTTCGTCCTCTGGCTCGCCAGGAAGGCTCCACCCATGTTTACCACCAGTTCGTCGTTCGTGTCGACGCCCGGGACCGGGTTCTCCATGGATTGCGGGAGGCGGGCATCGGGGTGGCTGTGTACTATCCCATTCCGCTAAACAGGCAGGAAGCCTTTGGGGCTGTCATTGCACAGCGCTTCGAGTGCCCCAACTCGCTGGCTCTGGCCGATGAAGTATTGGCCTTGCCGGTGTTCCCGGGCCTTACCGAGGAAGAGCAGCGTTACGTGGTGGAGACGTTGAGTGGATTGGTTAACGAGGGGGAGAAACTACGATGAGAGTTTTGGTAACGGGGGGAGCGGGGTTCATCGGTTCCCATGTGTGCGAGCGTTTTCTGGAGCGGGGGGCAGAGGTTGTTGCACTGGATTGTTTCGATCCGATGTACCCCAGAGAGTTCAAAGAGTCGAATCTCTCCGAGGTGCGAAAATCGGGAGGCCGCTTCGCACTGGTTGAGGGAGATATCCGAGATGAGGCCGTACTGGCTCGCCTGAGCGACGGCCCTCCCTTCGACCGAATTATCCACCTGGCAGCGAGGGCTGGTGTGCGTCAGTCCATCGACGATCCAGAAGGGTACCTCGACGTCAACTTGAACGGCACCTTGAAGATGTTGGAATTTGCTCGACGCACGGGTGCCGGCGGGTTCGTCTTCGCCAGTTCTTCGTCGGTCTACGGGGACCAGGCCCAGGTTCCTTTCACCGAATCTGACCGTGTGGACATGCCCGTCTCTCCCTATGCGGCCACAAAGAAGGCCGGAGAGAACCTCTGCTTCACCTACCAGCACCTGTACCAATTTCCGGTCACTTGTCTTCGTTTCTTCACGGTGTATGGACCGCGGCAGCGCCCGGAGATGGCTATACATAAGTTCGCCAGGCTCATTCGGGACGGTCAGGAGATTCCGGTGTTTGGGTACGGCAAGTTGGCGAGAGACTACACCTTCGTGAAGGATCTCGTGGCGGGAATCGAGGGGGCTTGCGAGACCATGACCGGGTATCATGTATACAACCTCGGCAATGCTCATCCGGCGAGTTTGATGGAACTCATCGAATCGGTGGAGAAGGCCATGGGAGCCCAGGCCCGACTGAAGATGATGCCTGAGCAGCCTGGGGACGTGCATGTCACCTTCGCCAGCATCGACCGGGCCCGGGAGGAGTTGAAGTTCGAGCCGAAGGTGTCTCTGGCCGAGGGAATTGCTGCTTTTGTGCGTTGGT
>CALFHQ010000706.1 GCA_937876385.1 uncultured Pseudomonadota bacterium | reverse complement strand
CGATGTTCTCCATTTTGGGCTCTCTCAGCCCCATGAAGCCGTGAGCGATGTCTTTGACAAACTGGGGGTTCTCGAGGGTGGAGTACGGTGTCTTGAGGGGATTTCCAAATGCACTCCAGTGGAACCAGGCAGCAAGGAGGACGGGGAGGGCTCCGCCGGCGATGTACCACCCGACGGTTTTGAGGTTGGGTCTGAGGGTCAAGTGGAGAACAAAGATGGCCACGGCTACGAGGGCCATTGGGTATTCTGTGACCACCGCCATGGCGCCGGTGAGTCCACCGAGTACGGGCCATATTCTTGCGTCGTCGTCCCGGGCTTTCCAGGCACTTAAGAAGGCGAAGAAGAGGAGGTAGCTTGTGATCTGGTGGCCGGCGAACATGTGGGAATAGGTGTAGACCATGGAGCCCACTGCGAGGCCTGCGGAGACCCAGTCGGTGACCACATGGTCAACGTCGTTGTCGTCTGCAAAGCGTCGAAACCAGCCGATCATGAGGAGTGTGGGGAGGACAACCGTCATAAGCCGAAGGTAGAAGAGGAGCGCCTCCACGGGCAGTTCGACCCCCATGGAGTCGGCGAAGGTTTTGAGCAAGGCGTAGAAGGGTACCCCCAGGAAGGAAGTACCGGGTGCTTTGGCAGAATAGAGTTTCCCCTCGCAATTGGGGGGAGATAGGGACTTATCGTCACACTGGAGGGCTTTGTCGTTGACGTAGCCCCAGCGGTCATAGACCGATCCTTCGTCCTTGAAGCGACCGTTCTTCCCTTTGACTCTATTGCCTATGGCGAAGGTTTCGTGGTCCCAGATGGCCACTGTCATGTAGAGGCGGGCGTGCTCGTTTGGGTTGTGGATGGGGAAGAGGAAGAGGGGATAGAGGTAAGTCACGAGGACGAAGCCCCAGAACACCCAGCTTGTCCATCGGGGTCTGGAGTTCATTTGCCTTTCTCCTTGGTGTTCCATCCGTGAAAGACGAAGACGGAGCCAAAGCGGATGGTCCCGAGGGTCTTGAATGTATGGAGGAGTTTGGCGATGTGGGCCGGCACCCGGTCTTGTCCAACGACCCACAGGCCGTTCATGGAGAGCTTCTCGATCTTCAGATTGCCCTTCTTTCGTGTGTCCTGGCAGAGGATTGGCAGTCCTTCAAGGGGAGCGACCTCCCCTACCCGGTCCTTCTTATAAACGAGCACAAGTTCGCCGATTCCGAGGCGCTTTTCGATGCGCTGGGCGGTTGTTTCCCAGTCCTGGCGATGGTTTGTGCGAGGTTCCCAATTCCATGCCCACCAGATTCCGACTACGCCCACCAGGGTTCCCAGCAGGAGGAGCGCTGAGACGATGCGAGATTGGCC
>CALFHQ010000705.1 GCA_937876385.1 uncultured Pseudomonadota bacterium | reverse complement strand
CACTCATGTCCTGAGCGTGAATGTGGGTCTTTCCGTCTTCCATGGCGAGAAATGCGCCCCGTCGAAACACCGGGGGCTGAATCACTCGAGCATTGTTCACCAACAGTCCAACTGGATCATATCGCATAGAAGGGGGGTCGATGGGGTCCTCGGAATACAAGAAGAATCCACCGGAGATTCCCGCCACAGCGCCGCTGTTCTCAACGAACTTCTCAAAGGACTCCGGGGTTCGGGAGCGCACTTGAACGCATTCAAAGGAAGCAGCGGCCGGGTCGATTTTCAGAACGTTGATGCTCGTCGGCCCATTTCGCAGAAGGATTCGCAGTCGCATGTGGCGGATACCGGGTGCCACTCGACGCCACTCCCCCTTCTCTTCGAGGGCATCCTTCAAGGAGCCCAGCCGTTCAAGCTTGTCCTTGTGCTTCTCTTTGTGAGTCATGACGGCGCTTTGCGAGTAGTAGAAGTCTGCCAGCGCCCGAATTCGGTGCACCGCCGGTGCCGGGTCGGCCAGAATGTCTACGGCCCGCCCCACCATGGCAAGACGGTAGATCCTCGCTGCCGGAAGCTTCTCCCCCAGATCCGTCAAGACATTGACGACATTGGTGAAACGTCGTCTGAACATCTTTGCTTGGTCCAAATCCACTTCGGTGGCCAACCGTTCCTGGATGTCCATGAGAAAGCCGCCCATCCCCTCTTCCAGGGCTTCCTCGGCGCCTCGAATGTCGGGGCCTTTGCGCTTCTTCGACTGGGATCCGAAGGTATCAACAACCTCCATAACCCCATCATCGAGATTCTCACGTTTTACAAACCGAACAATCGCCTGGTACCAGTTCTCGGGAAGATTCATAGTCGTGCCATCCGCGTCAAGTGGCTCCGACCATAACACCAAAGGCCCATTCCGGAAAGGGGGGAGTCGCTATCGTCAACGTCATCGCCCCCTTTCCTTAGGGCCCCCGGGAACACGCCACTGCGCCCTTCCAAACCTCTGGTTTGTGTTGCCACTGCCACTTCTGTACAATGGAACCTGAACCAGGGGGGACACGAAATTGGGTACGCTCATTCCATTGGACTTCTCGGAAAGACCGAGCGCAGAAGTTCGCCTCGACGACACTCAGTGGCAGGGGCTCATCTACGCTGATTTTCGTCGGCGAAGCCCCCTCGGGCGATACCGAAGAGGGGGACGTCGTTATCGACTTGCCTCGGAAATGCTTTTGCTGAAAGAGCAGAAGGAGTCCTCGGCCCTCTTGCTGACCTGGTTTGACTTCCACAAGGTCGTCGGACTCGAAGGGCAACTGCTGCTTACCGATTGGTTCCGGCCCATTCGCCACCGGATGACTCACACGGCGCTACGCGCCGTTGTTTCCGAGCTCGCCCAGAACCTCCCCGGCATCACCATCCCAATCGTCTCCAATGACGAGGCTGGAATCTGGGACCACATGGGGAAGCGGGGAGAAGAACTGTTCGGCATTGACCTCCACACCATCAAGAAACACTACTGGAGCGAATTCGGCCCCTCGGACAAAGACGAAGTTACCGTCTTCAACCACCTCTGGACCCTCTTCCTCATCGCAGTGCGGATATTTCGCATGAGCCACCCAACTTCCTGAGTTTTCTCCACTTTTCCCCCCTTCACTTCTTGACTTTTCTCCTCGGTGTTTTGACACTGAGGTCAGGAAAGACCCCATGGAAAGTCGTTGAACCTCGGAGCAGACCGTGAGCAAATTGAAGTTACTGGACCAGGCAAGAAGAAAGGTCGTCGTTCTCGACGGCGGAATGGGTACCGGAATCCAGCAGGTGCCGCTGACCCTCGACGACTTCGATGGTTTGGAAGGGTGCAACGAGATCCTGGTTGCTACCCGTCCCAAAGTCATTGCCGACATTCATGGTGCCTTCTTTGCGGCCGGATGCGATGTGGTGGAGACCAACACCTTCGGCGCCAACGGCGTGGTCCTGGCCGAGTACGGCATCGCTCACCGCACCGAGGAGTTGAACCGCATCGCCGCAAAGCTCGCCAGAGACGTCGCCGATGAGTACTCCACACCGGCGCAACCGCGCTTCGTCCTGGGGTCCGTGGGGCCCGGCACCCGGTTGCCTTCCCTGGGCCACATCTCCTTTGACGATCTGGAACTGGCCTTTCGCTCCCAGTTTGCCGGACTCCTGGCCGGCGGCGTAGACGCCGTCTGCATCGAAACGTGCCAGGACATCCTTCAAACCAAAGCGGCCTTTTTCGCTGCTCGAGCGGCCTTCAAGAGTGCGGGATTCAGCGTCCCGATTTTCCTCTCCGTGACCATCGAAACCACCGGCGCCATGCTGCTGGGATCCGACGTACAAACCGCCCTGGCTGCATTGCGGCCCCTCAAGCCCGATGTCCTGGGAATGAACTGCGGCACAGGACCTGCCGAGATGATTCAACACGTGAGCCACCTGTCTCGCTTTGGGGGAGAGCACATCTTCACCATGCCAAACGCCGGATTGCCGGTGAACCGAGACGGCATGCTCACCTACGATCTGACCCCCGACGAATTCGCTGATATCGTCTCTCGATTTGTCACCGAGCACGGCGTGGGAATCGTCGGCGGCTGCTGTGGAACCACCCCCGAGCACCTTCGAGCATTGGCCAACAAGGTGGAGAGTCTGACCCCAAGACACCGAGTTGCCTACGACGAGCCCGAGGTCTCAAGCCTGTACGCTACCGTCGCATTGCACCAGGATCCCGCTCCTTTGATTGTGGGAGAGCGTGCCAACGCCAACGGAAGTCGCAAGTTCAAAGAGCGCCTCCTTGACGAAGACTTCGACGGCATGCTTGAAATCGCCCAGGAGCAGGAAAGCGGTGGCGCCCACGTTCTGGACGTTTCAGTAGCCTATGTGGATAGAAACGAAGGCGTCGACATGAATCGCTTCGTCCCCATGCTGGCTCAAAGCGTTCGCCTGCCCCTCATGATTGATTCCACCAG
>CALFHQ010000704.1 GCA_937876385.1 uncultured Pseudomonadota bacterium | reverse complement strand
TCCACGGGGGTCAAGTAGTGGTAGTAGGGGCGCCAGTATCGACGATACCTGGGAACCGGGTAGTAGCGAGCATGCACCGGACGATGTCCCCACCAACCTGGCCACCAGTATCCAGAGGAGCGGCGGTATCGGGGGCTCCCAGCGTGCCCGTATCCGTTGCCGTTCTTCTTGCCATACTTCTTGCCGTATCCTTTGGAGCCTATGTACCCTTTGGGACCTTTCTTGCCGTACCCTTTGGGACCCTTCTTGCCGGAGTAGCCCTTAGGACTCTTGTTTCCCTTGTAGCCCTTTGGGCTCTTGTTTCCGTTGTAGCCTTTGGGACTCTTGTTTCCGTTGTAGCTCTTGCTCCCCTTGTTACCTCTGTTGCCGGAGTAGCCTTTGGAGCCTTTCGGGCTCTTCCGGGCCGGGGCGCGGTTGGCGTTGGAAGCCTTCCGTTTGGAAGCTGGGGAGTTGCGATTTGCGTCGAAGGAGTTCCTTCTAGAGGATGACCGGCTTGCATAGGACGAGTTGGAACCCTTCGATTTGCCCTTCGCCTTGCGGCTGTAGCTATTGGAGTTGGCCTTTCTGGAGGTTCGAGAAGGCGTTCGAGTGGCCTGCCGTGCGCTGGAGCGTCTCGAACCAGCGTTGGAAGACATGCGAGCTCCTCGGCTACGGCCACGAGGATCTCGTTTGGTTTCCTTTTTGGTTTCTGAGGTTTGAGGTTTGGTTTTCAGGGTGGGTTTGGCGTTGGCCGGGAGGGCAATCAGCAAGGCCAATGCCATCGAATAAAATACCGTCCATCGTCTCATGGTACACCTCCTGGGTGGGTGGTCACAGGGGGGGAGAGACGGCATCTATCGTGGGCTATTCAGTTTTCCTGGAGGGGTGGGCATCATTCCATGAGTTGGATGAATCTCCCCACGGCTCCGGTGAAGGATACCTTGGTTCCCTCGTGTTTCTCGTTAATATATTCGAGAAGGTCTGTGCCGTGGGGGGCTCGGGAGTAGTCTCGATTGGCGGGAACCGGGCCGAAGTACTCTTTGGAGGCGTACTGCTTGAAGGTGAACGGTCGAAGGCGAAGGGCATTGATGACTCCGTAGAGGGTCAGCAATTTCTTGAACGCTTCGGTGATCTCCTTTTGAGACTTGTATGCTCCAAAGGCCAGAAACTTCCGATGCAGTTCCTGTGGGTCGAGTTCGATGACGTGAGCGACTCCCTTGTGCCAGGGGGCAAACCGCAGGGGCACGAAGAAGAGCATCTCGTATTGGGGAAGCTCCATGAACCGGACGTCGCGACCGCTACGGCGGTGGATGTTGACGGCTCTGGCGGTGAGATAGTGAACCAGATCGTGCTCGGGATGTCCTCCCTGCCATGCATTGACCCAGACCACGTCGGCATCCGCCGTAAAGGAGACCAGCTCTTCGAGGATCTTCTCCAGTCGGGCTCGAAGTCGTCGTCCCAAATCGGAGTTCGGGTCGATGGGGCCCTTCCCCTTCTCGGCTTCCACGAAATCGTCGTACATCTCAATTTCAGAGTAGCCCAGGAAGTGCAGTGCATCTCTGGGATAGCCGAGGAATCCCAGGGCAGCGCTGGCCTCTTCATTTCGCATCGACGCGTAGCGTAGCGGCTCAATACCTGCCATGGGTGCCAACCCGTCTCCGTTGGTCACCCAGAGTACCTTTGAATCAGGGCGGATTCTCTGGAGGAGACCGGAGTATCCGAGATCGTCGTCCTGGTGTGCGAAGACAAAGCGGTGCTTCACCCCGGATTCCAGGATTCCGTTGTCGAGAGGTCTAAGCGTGATGCTCACTTCAATTCTCCCAGGTTCTCTTTCACCTTGATGATGGCTTCCACGATATCGTCCACATCGCTCTTGTCTCCCATGAGGTAGGGATAGTGCAGCCAGCACCCGGTGTCTTTTGCGAAGCTCTCGGCCACGGGGAAGCTCAGTTGCTTCTGGGCTTCGGGGGAGGGGATACCATCGCCGTATCGCTCTCTCAGCATGGGCCAATCTCGGGTCCAGGCGTGAAACAGGGGGTTTTGCGGCATGGGGGGATAGAAGACCCCGGACATTTCCACCCCTTCGGCCTCCAGTGCTTCGAGGAAGCGGTCGCGATGGACGCCCTCAAAGGCGTTGCTGTCGTAGGTCATGATGAACTGGTAGATGCCCCGGGCGGTTTCCCGAGGGTCGGTGGGCACCGGGTCCAGTCCTTCGACCTCTTCGAGGCGTTTGGTGAAATACTCGACGTTTTCGGCCTTGCGGGCGTTCAGTTCGGGCATTCTTTCAAGCTGCCCCAGCATCACCGCGGTTTGGAACTCGGACATTCGGGCATTGTAGCCGAACAGCCACTCGTCCAGGTTTTCATAGCCTGGTTCCTGGCGACCGCAGTTGACCAGGGAGTGCATCCGCTTGGCCAGCATTTCGTCGTTTGTAAGGAGCATTCCCCCTTCCCCGGAGGTAAGGATCTTCGAGGACTGGAAGCTGAACGAGGCGATATCTCCCCAGCTTCCCACTCCCTTGTCTCTCCATTTCGAGCCGTGTGCGTGGGCGCAATCCTCGATGAGGAGCAGGTTGTGCTTTCGGGCGATTTCAGTGAGCCGGTCGAGATCGGCGATGCTGCTTCCGAGGTGCACCGGGATGATAGCCCGGGTCTTTGGGGTGATGGCCGCTTCCACGGCGTCTGGATCCATACAGAAGTTGGTCTTCGAGACATCCACGAACACGGGAACTGCGTTGACAAAGACGGCACATGCTCCTGTTGCGATCCAGGTCGTGGCCGGCACGATGACTTCGTCCCCGGCGTGAATTCCGCCGGCTCGAAGAGCGATCTCCAGGGAGATGGAGCCGTTGGCGCAGCACACACCGTATTTGGCGTCGTGAGCGGCTGCGAACTTCTCTGCCAATTCCTGGGCCATGGGCTGGGGTTCCGGGAAACCTCCCCACTGGCTCTCTTCAAACGCCTTGAGCAGATACG
>CALFHQ010000703.1 GCA_937876385.1 uncultured Pseudomonadota bacterium | reverse complement strand
GCCCATGCCTTGCTGGAGCTGCTTCGCTCTCCTGGAATTTCTCAGGGAGAGCTGGGCAAGCGATTGGCGCTGACCAAGAGCGGCATCAGTCGATTGGTTGCCAGATTGGAGGAAAATGGGCGAATCGTTCGACGCGTGGATCCCGCAGATGGTCGGGTTCGAAAACTGACGCTCACCGACCCTGGCCTGAAGCTGGCGAAGGCCATCAACAAGTCCAGTCTCTCTCGTTTCGCTTCCCTGGTCGGTGCCATTCCGGCTGAGCGTCGCCAGGCTGTATTGGATGCACTCACGCTGCTGGCCGAAGCAACTCCGGAGCGGGTGAGAAGAGGGCGTGACGTTGACCCTGCTTAAACCACGGCCGATTTCGGAAACGACCCTTCCCCGTCGTCTGGGAATGCCAACGGCGACCCTGGTGGTGGTTGCCAACATGGTCGGTGCGGGGGTTTTCACCACCACGGGTCTTCTCCTCCTTGGCGTCGGTTCGCCCTTGGCCATCCTCATCGCCTGGGGGGTGGGCGGCCTCATTGCCCTGTGCGGTGCGCTCAGTTACGGGGAACTTGCCGCGGCCATTCCCACCAACGGTGGGGAGTACCGGTTGCTCAGCGACTTGTACCACCCTTCGATGGGATTTGTTGCAGGGTGGCTCTCGTTGGTGGTGGGCTTTTCAGCGCCCATCGCTGCTTCGGCGCTGGCCTTTGGTCAATACGCCAGTGCTGCCTTGCCGGGACTCCCAGCGCTTCCGGCGGGGATCGGCCTCATCGTGTTGGCGTCTCTTCTTCACGCCAGTCACGTTCGAACCGGGGCCGGACTTCAGAACGGATTCACTGTCTTGAAGTTCGCCCTGCTGCTTGTGTTCATTGTGTTGGGCACGATTGCACTTCCGTCGGCTTCCATTAAGTCTGTACCCGGTGAGGACTTGATTCAGGTCCTGTTCTCGTCGAAGTTTGCTGTGGCGTTGGTCTTTGTCTCCTTTGCCTACAGCGGTTGGAACAGTGCTGTCTACCTTGCGGGGGAAGTGCGAAGGCCCAAGACGACGCTGCCTCGCTCCCTCATTCTGGGCACCAGCCTGGTTACTTTGATCTATCTGGGAGTCAACTACGTGTTGGTGCTCAGCGCTCCCCTTTGGCAATTGCGCGGCCGAGTCGACATCGGTCATGTTGCGGCCACTGCTCTCTTTGGGGGGGCCGCGGGACGTCTCTTGTCGGGGTTCATCGCCGTGGCGTTGATGTCGTCCGTGAGCGCAATGGTCCTCGTGGGTCCCCGAGTCTACGAGGCCATGGGGCAAGATACCCTTCGACTGGCGCCACTGCGACGACGTCTGGGCTCTGGTGGTCCGACGGTGGCCATCTTGCTTCAGGCGACGCTGGCCATCCTGCTTCTGGTGACATCAAGCTTTGAGGCGCTGCTTACCTACATTGGCGTGACCCTGTCTGCTTCTGCCGCACTCACCGTGGCTGGAGTCTTCGTGCTGCGTCGACGGCTTGGACGCAAGCCGGAAGGACGCCCCCGGATTTTCCCAACGCTTGTGGCCCCGCTCCTGTTCATCGGCTTCTCCATTTGGATGATAGGCCATGCTATCTGGGAGAAGCCCGTTCAAATTGCCTACAGTGCGGCAACCATAGCCGCCGGATTCATCTTGTACGCTGCCTTGAATCGAGGTCTCCCGGCGCAGCGTGCATACAACAACAGCCAAGGAGAGAATCTCCCATGAAAAGCGTAACACCCTGGATTGTCATTGTTGCCCTGACTTTGTTCGGTTTTGCCTGCTCGAAACAGAAGGTCTCCCCACAAGTAGAGAAGAAGAGCCAGGTCACATCCGACGCTCGCTCTGGTGATGCTGCCTCGCCGTCGCGCCAGAAGAGTGCCTCGCAGGAGGCTGAGGTGCCGTCGAAGGTGGCTGGCGCGCCGATGCACGATCCCAACCACCCCCCCATCGACTGCCCCCTTCGAAAACAAGGCCTCAATCCCGACCACATGCGTCCCTTCGAGGACGTGGAGAAGTACATTGCCTTTCTGGAACGGCCGGATCGAGCCCTCTGGCAGAAACCCGACGACGTCGTGGCTGCTTTGAAGTTGGACGGAAGCGAGACGGTGTACGACCTGGGCGCAGGCTCGGGGTACTTCTCCTTTCGCTTTGCGAAGGTCCTTCCTTTGGGACGAGTGATCGCTGCCGACACCCAGGGGGAGATGGTTCGACACATCCACCACAAAGCGATGACCGAGGGCATCACCAATGTCGAGGCCAAGCTCATCCAACCAGACAACCCCGATGTGTCCCCGGACACGGACGTTGTATTCATCTGCGACGTCCTCCACCACGTCCCCAACCGACAAGAGTGGCTTGGCAAGGTAGAGGCCCGCCTGAAACCAAATGCTCGGCTCGTCCTCATTGAGTTCAAGGAAGGAGAGTTGCCCCAGGGTCCCCCCGCTTCGGTGAAGATACCACGCGCCCAACTGGTCGAATTGGCTCAAGGCGCCGGATTTGAGCTCGAGACAGAGAGCGACACCCTGCTCCCCTACCAGACTTACATGGTGTTCAGAAAACCGAAGTGAATTGTCATTGGGGGAGCGGTGCCGAGGACCCCTCGACGGGGCTTGGAGCGGGCCCGTCAGTGGACGCATTGGGGAAGACTCGGATGGCCCCCTTCGAGTCACCGCAGGTGCGCATCAGTCCATCTGCGGTGGCAACGAAACAGCACCCTTTTGTGCAAGCTCGCAGAGACGGCGCTCCGGATGCCTCGGGTTCCTTGACTGCTCCAGAGAAAGTAGCCCCGCCGTCCTGGGTGCTCACCCAGTTGCTGTCATAGCGAAGTCGCATCAGGAAACGGTCTGTGTTTCCCTCGACCACAACCACCTTCTCAATTCCCTGTCCCTCGTCCACACCCCCTCGGTCCCAGAGCGATTCAGGCAGTACCGGGGAGGACCACGTTTTCCCGGAGTCAGTGGTGGTAAA
>CALFHQ010000702.1 GCA_937876385.1 uncultured Pseudomonadota bacterium | reverse complement strand
GGTTTTCGGCGGATGCCCTGTGGCTGGCTCACTTCGTGTTACAGGAGACCACGCAGCGAGGCACCTTTGTGGAATTGGGGGTGGGAAGTGGAATCGTCTCGACCTTGCTGTTGAGCGCCGGTTTTTCTGCAGGCGAGGGGGTAGAAATAGACCCCGAAATGGTCCAATGTGCCACGGCGACCTTCCAAGCCAATGGCCTGGAGTCGCACTATGGGCTGGTGGAAGGGGACCTGTGTCGGATCTCAAAGTTTCTTCCGGCAGGGAAGTCGCCGCTGGTGGTGGCCAACCCACCTTACTACCCTGTGGGGGTTGGGCGGTTGTCTCCAGACCCGGCGGTGGCTCGAGCGCGCCACGAGTTGGCTTGCACCCTCAAGGACGTCTTGACGAGTTCTCGTTACCTGCTTCCCCCGGGAGGATACCTGGCGGTTGTGTACCCCGTAAGTCGCCTTCCGGAGTTGATGCGTCACCTTCCCGAAAACAAGCTGGCCCCAGTGGTTCTGAGACTCGTTCAGCCCCGATGCGACGAGGGCGCCAGCCACGCTTTGCTCCTGGCTCGCAAGGGAACAAAGGGGAGTCTGGTCGTTCGTCCCCCGCTGGTCACCCACCTCAACGAGGGGGGGTACGGTCCCTGGTATCGTGATCTGACGGGCATGGTGCTTTGAGGGGGTTCCCCGGGGAAATCTACGGCTCGAAGCCGCGGGCTGGATGAGTTCAGTCAGCGGGCATGTATTCGAGGGTCACGGTGGCACTGCCTCCCGATCCTTGCACCGCCTTCACGAGAAACTTCATGACCCCTTCCTCGGTGTTGGTTTCGAGTGCGAATCCCATCCCAGCTTCAGCGTTGGGAATGGACTGCTGGGTCATCCCTTCTGGAAACTCGGCGCAGACGTCCTGTACCCGGGTGTAGTGGGTGGGCTTGCTGAATTGGGACTGGCGGCAGATATAAAGCGGCTTGCAGTGGGTGGACTCTTCGGGGCAACCGGTGGAGAGCTTGATGGTGCTCGACGAATAGGTCACCAGGTCTGCCAGCAGGAACTTGGGGCCGTCCAGCACTTCTCCAGTGGGGGCCACGAGGGCTTGCTCTGCGGAGAGGGTTACCTCGTGTGGATAGCTGATGGTGGTGACCTCTTCAGTGCCGTCGGTGCCGCAGGCAGTGAATAGGATAAAGAGGCAAAGTGTCGCCCGAGTGGCAGAATTGCTCATGGAAACCTCCTGCTTTTGTTCCTTCGGTTCTATCCCACACTGCCCCGTGTTTCAAGGGGGATTGCGCTCTCAACGTTGATTGACCGGTGTGTGGTTGTCTGCTAGAATCCGGCCTATGAAATCAAGGATTTCCACATCTCCGAATCGAGACGGCAATGCCGTTCAACGATTCTTTTCACTGGGCCTGCAGAATCCGGTCTTTCGATATGGGGCCTGGATCCTATTTATCCTTCTGGTCATTCGTCTGACCTATGTGGGTTTCCCCGGACTCCCCGTTCCTCAGCCTGGCAGCAAAGCAACGAACTACTATGTGGCGCCGAGGGCTTTGACGTGTGAGAAACCCAATCCCGCGCTCGAGACGGAAATGGAGAAGGCAAAGGAGCAGGTCTCTCCGTACTACTCGGTGGACAAGAGTTACTTCTCGGACCGAAAGCTGCAATTGCGTACGGCTCGAGACCGATTGGTGGAAGCCTTCGATACCATGAACACCGTGGAGCGGAAGATTCGGGCCAACGACCGCCGAAAGGGGCGAAACGACCGAGCCTTGCGCAAGAGTCCGTTCTACAAGGCAGCCGAACCCGAGGAGGTAGCCAGCTCGGGAAGTGAGAAGGTGTCTCGAGAGGAAACCCTGGCGCGCCTGGAGAAGAGTCGAGAGGAGATTCGAGAATATGTTCTCGGTATCATCCACGTCATCCTGCCCAATCCACGCTCCCAGGGACATGTCGCCATCTACGAGGCCCTCAAGGCGGATCCGACGCTGATTCCGGCGCTCTTTGACGCCGTCGCCATGAATCTCGACGAGGTTGACGATTGGCTCATCGTGGAGACCTACGATGTCAACTTCGATCGAGACAGAGCCCGGGGCATCGTTCTGGTAGTGGATGGGCAAAGAGAGCGGCATCTCAAGGATTCGGACCAGCTCTACTCATACTCCAACGCCATCCAGACGGTCCGATCCGATTTTCAGCGGCAGACCGTTCGCCAGAATTTCCCTCGCCTTGCCCGAAACACGGTGTTGTCCGGCTTTGCCGAGGAGTTGGTTCTCACCAGCCTCCGTTCCAATCTGCGCAAAGACGAACGGCTCACCCAGCGAGCGTTGCAGCAGGTTCTCAAGGGGTTGCCGAAGACAGTGCCGGTGGAGTTCTCACAGAGCCAGACGATTGTCGCGCTGGGGGAGACGGTTGTGCCGTGGCAGGCACAGTGCGTGGCGAAGTTCTCAAGCCACTCGGGTGGCGGGAAGGGGCTGGGGGACCTCATGGGGGTTCCGATTTCCACCCTCTTCCTTCTTTTGGGGATCACGCTTCTGGCGTTGGTTTCCGCTTTCATCCTGAAACGCTTTGCCAGCCGCTTTGTGGCAACACGGGAGTTGTCAGACAAGGACTACCTGGCCATTGCCGTTCTCCTGGTTCTTCACCTGTCCCTGATCCGATTGTTCCTGTTCTTTGCCGGTATCTTGACTGTGAGTTACCCGGAGCTGGGGCGTGCGACGCTGCTCACAGCGTGCCCCGTGGCCCTGGCCCCCATGGTTCTCAATATCTTGATGGGACCTCGGGTCTCTCTGTTGGGGACTCTGTTTCTTCTGGTGATGACATCCATGATCGTTCTGATGTCGGGGCCGGAGATGCTGTCGGGGAACTTCCCGGGGTACTCCACGTTGTACATGCTCATGGTTTCCCTGGTTGGAATCTGGGTCACTCGGCATGTGGCGAGGCGAGGCGCCTACGTCCTCGCCGGTGGGGCAGTGGGTTTGGCCGGAGTCGGTTTCTGGATCATCGTCCTCCTCCTGGAAGGGGGGCAGGTGCCCACGGGGCATTCCCTCCAGCTTTCCATGGCGTCGGTGATTTCAGGTGCCTTCACGTATATCTTCTTGATGTCCTTGACCCCCATCTTCGAGTACGTCTGGGACTACACCACGGACTCGAGGCTGGTGGAGTTGGCCAGCACGGATCACGAAGCGCTCAAGGAGTTGTCTCGTGAAGCCCCCGGCACCTATCAGCACTCCATGTGGATCGCTACCTTGGTGGAAGATGCTGCCGAGGCCATCGGGGCGAACGCTCTGTTGTCGAGAGTTGGTGCCTACTACCATGACCTCGGCAAGCTTGTCGCCCACCAGGAGAAGGACAATCGTCCAGCGGGAGATTCTCCCCTCTTTTTTGCCGAGAATCAGTCCCCTGGGAGCAATCCTCACGACCACCTTCCAGCCAAGGTCAGCGCTCGCATCATCAAGCGCCATGTGGCTCAAAGTACCCAGATGATTCGAAAGTACAGGCTGGGGAAGATGGTCCATGACCTCGCCGAGCAGCACCACGGGACCACTTTCCTGGAGCACTTCTACAACAAGGCGTTGCTTGAAGCCAAGGAGACTGGAGAGTCCGTCGATCAGAGAGATTTCCGCTATCCGGGTCCAAAGCCTCAGTCCAAGGAAGCGGCCCTGTTGATGTTGGCGGATTCCATTGAGGCCGCTGTCCGGGCGTTGCCGCAGCACACCGAGGAGTCCATCACCGGGCGAGTTGAGGAGATCTTCAACAGACGAATTCAGGACGGACAGTTGGATGAATCCGGGATGACCTTCGGAGACGTCGGGGTGGCTCAGCAAAGCTTCGTCAAGACCCTTGTGAGCATGTACCATGCGCGTCCCGAGTATCTCAAGGCCAAACAGGACGAGCAGACTGTGCGCTTGAAGCGGGACGAGTTGCTCTCTGAAGACGAAGATACCCTGGAGGTTGATGGGAAGGGGGCCGCTGATGCTCCCACTCAGCCTCGATTGAACGAATCAGTCAAGGGGCTCGAGGAGACCCCCGACGAGACTCTCCCTTCCGAGGAAAAGTAGATGGAAAGGGTCGAGAGCGTGTTCGTCGAGAATCGCCAACGCAAATTCCAACTGGATTTGGAGCAGTTCAAGAAAGCCGTGGGTGCCGTACTAGGCGCATTGAAGGTTGCCGACCGGGAGGTTTCTGTTCTTCTCCTATCGGACCCCGCAATGAGAAAGATGAATCTGGAGTACCGCGGCATTCGGGGAACAACGGATGTGCTTTCTTTCGCCATGGACGACGGTGAGTTTGGAGACCCCAGCGGCCAGATCCTCGGGGATCTGGTCATCTCCGTGGAGACCATCGTCAGGCAGGCCGGCCAGCCTTTCACCGATGGCCGACCTCAAACCCATTCTCCACAAGAAGAGCTGGCCTTGATGACCATTCACGGCCTTCTTCATCTCGTGGGTTTTGACCACGAAACCTCCGAGGAAGATGCCCGGGAGATGATCCGTCGGGAGAACGAACTTTTTGGTCGATTCAACGGCCTGTTCCCTGCGGTAGTCTGAGTTGCCCTCGGGAAGCGATATCAGCCCTCAATAGGTCGCAACTCCTCGTCACCAAAGAGCTTCTGGTAGTGCAATGTGATGGAAGGGCATCCCTGGCCAAATCGTGAGCATTGGCTGCATGGACCCGGTGTTGAGGTTGGGGGCGAGGGCTGCTTCTGGCTTGAGAAACCCAGGTGACTCAAAACCTCCTCTGGTACCACGCAGTCAGGGACGTAGTGGATCCCGTCCAGAACAGCTATCTGCCTTGCGTTGAGGCTGGAGAGGGCCCGCTTCACCTGGACGAGGCGGGGGTAATTCAACGCAGCCTGCTCCAATGTCACGATGGGTTCAGTGGTGTAGAGGTAAAGCCTCATTCGAGCATTGAAAGCGGCCACTCGGTCGATGATCTGCGGAAGTTCTTCGATGTTCTGCCGCAGCAACACCGAATTGAAACTTAAGGTCACCGGCAGAGGGGCGAGGTTGTTCACCCCTTGAACCAGCGCCTGATAGGCTCCCGGAAGTCCGGCGAGCTTGTCGTGGAGGGGGGCTTCTGCACCCAGCAACGTCATGATTACTTCGTCTACACCGGCGTTGGCCAGTTCCTTGGCTCGTTTCGGATTGGCCAGCGTTGTGCCCGGTGTTGTCACCGCTACCCGCCGGGTTGCCGGGCGAGCACGAAGGAGGGCGACTACCTCTAGAAAATCCGGATTGAGGAGGGCGTCTCGACCCACCAGGGAGCAGTCTATCAGGACGTCGTCGGGCCACAGATCGGCTGTGTCCAAGAGCCACTGTCCCAGACGACCGACGGTTTCACCCGGGGCGGTGGGGTGTGGTTCGCAAAGATTGGAGAGGCAGAAGGTGCAACGGTTGGAACACGAAGAGGGGAGGTCGATGACCCACGTCACCCGCGATTTTCCTCCCTCCAGTTCCTTGGGAAGTTCGCTGCTGACGTCGGTCTTCTTCAGGAGGTCGAGGTACACGACGTGGGAGGTCTTTGGAAGGGTGTCGTTTTCTTCCTTCTGATGTCCGTCGATGGCCTCAAGCAGGGAGTGGAGCGCTGCGAGTTGGAGCTCGCCTACATCCCTCAAGTCTGGTTGAGTCTGGTTGGAGAATGACGCATCGAGGCCCCATCCAAAGAAGGACGACTCGTCGGTGGAATCCCCCAAAACAGCCAATGTAGCCATGGACCCGGAGGGGAGACGGAGGGTTCCAGGCTGTCCAGGAGACACCCCCGTCGCAATGGGATTACGCGTTTCGCCTGCTGCCAGCAGCTTGCGAAGTCCGTCACCCTTCTTCAGGAAGAGGTTGGCGAGGTCCTCAACGAAAGCTCCGGGGAGATTGCGGCCTTCTTGTCTTGGATGACTTCGATAGTGAATTGCAAAATCACGAGAAGTCGCTAGAGCCGGCCCCTTGTGGTCTTGCGTCGGGGTGATGGTGAGGAGAAGGTCGTGCCCCGGGGAGCGCACGAAGAAGTGGATCCGACCGCCTTTTACCAGGCGACCCAAGGAATGGAAAGGGATCGGTGATGACAGCGGGAGCCTGCTTGTTTGGAATCTCCACATGCCGGAAGTCTAGCTTCCGAGGGGGGCAAAAGCAAGAGCCGAAGAGGTTGAAATGCCTGTGTTATCATTGGAACATCTGACGCGATTTGGGTTGACAGTTGGAGCATAGATTCTATAATGGTCGGGTCGCTACTGTATATAGATAATCAACCTCTGGGGCAGGACCATGAACAAGAAAGACGTCGCCAATCTTGGGAAGCTTCTTCTGGAGAATGGTGTTGATGGGGCCATTATGACGCTGCGAAAGCTAAACGGCGCATTTGGCAAGGTTTGTGATACATACAACTTTGTCTCCGAAGTGGTTCCCGTGAAGCTGCCCCGCATTCCGGAAGATTGGTACCGCACCGCCGAAGGTGGAATGGATGCCCCGTCTCACGTTGCAGTAGACGACTACGAAACCAGACGCAAAGCCGAAGCCGAGAAAAAGGCGGAAGCGGAGCGTATCGAGAGAGAAGCGGCGAGAAAGAAGGCGGAAGCGGAAGCTCAGGCGGAAGCCGAGCGCAGGGCCCGTCTGGAGGCAGAGCGAAAGGCTCGAGAAGAGGCCAGAAGAAAGGCGGAAGCCGAGGCCCGGAAGAAGGCGGAAGCCGAAGCCCGGAAGAAGGCGGAAGCCGAAGCCCGGAAGAAGGCGGAAGCCGAAGCCCGGA
>CALFHQ010000701.1 GCA_937876385.1 uncultured Pseudomonadota bacterium | reverse complement strand
GAGTGTTTCGATGCTGTTGTTGGGGTTGGCTCTTCTGGGTCTTCGGCGTCGGTTCAGCGTTTCTCTGCTTTGACTGCAAACACATCCTTCATCCGCTGTGACGGTCCTCGATACTGACCCCATCCTGCGGGAACTCCCTTGGTCGCTACGGCCCCTTCTGGACAGTGATTGAAGCAACTCTGGCAGCCGGTACAACCGGACTGTCTGGTGGGAACCGCTTTGGGCTCGCTCTGGGTCAGGCATGTTGCGGGGCACAGGCGCACGCACAGTCCGCAGCCCGTGCAGCGACTTTCAACAAATCGTGGACCCATTTCCGATGCGAACCGGCGTTGGAAGGTCTGCCCCATGGCGACCGTTCCGATGGTGCGGGGATTCAGCGAACGAGGAGTTGGTGGGTTGTCAAAGTCGGGGGCACGAGTGATGGAAATTGCGTCGTCCAGGAAGTTCTCCAGGGCATCTCGGTCTTTCACCGTGGGGTCGGCTTCACCCAGGAAGATGCTGGCAGTGAGGGCTCTGGCAGCGTTTCCTTTGGTGTTGAGCCATCGCGCCACCGGGCGACCCAATCGAAGCAATGGACCGATGGGTTCGACCCAGGCTCGATGCATGGGATAGTTGGATTCGCAAACGACGAAGTGTGCACCGAAGACGACATAGCCTTTGTGGAAGAGCAACTCGGCCAGAATAGGGAAATGTGCCCCCGGCATTCCACCGCAAGTGGCGAGAAGGAAGGCAGGCTTGGGTTCTCGAATGGGGGGAAGGTTGGCGACGGCTTCTTCAATGGCGTAGGTGGGGCGAAAGTACATGGTGGGTGCTGCCACGATGAGGGCGTCGCAGGAATGGTGCACCCGCCCACCTCGTTGGATATCGAGAAGGGTCGCCTTGTGACCGAGGCGGCGAAGGGCTTCGGCTGCATAGCGCGTCACCAATCGAGTGTTTCCAGTGCTGGAATGGAGAAGGATATCGAAGCTCAGGGGATTGGCAGTCATGGGTTCCTCCGTGAAGCAGAAGGATAATCGGTTTCACGGAAAATGGAAACCGAAGGAGTGAGCCCGCCCTTGTGTTTGGATGCCTTGTTGTGCTTTAGTTGGGGGCGTAGCACGGACTTGAGGGGCTTCATGCGGATTCACTCTACTACCTTTGCTTTTGCGGTGACCATGGCCGTTTCGGCTTTGCTGTTGTTCATCTTTTCCTGGAACGGGAGCTTCCTCAACCACGACGAGATCACCTACTTGGAGATGGCTCGAAACATGCTGGAGTCGGGGAACTGGCTCGATCTGGTTTTTCAAGACGCCGTGGTTCATCAACGCCCCCCGCTGGCCATCTGGCTTCTGGCGTTGTCTGGAGCTTCGCTGGGGTTTGGGGAATTCGCCATGCGTCTGCCCGGTATTCTCATGGCGTTGGGTACTCTGGGTTTCCTGTTTGGAATCGTTCGCTCGCTCTTTGAACGTCGGATGGTCGCGGTGTTGGTGGTGTTCTCCCTCCTGGCAACGCACCTTTTCTACTTCAACGCCCGTCGTCCCATGACCGATACCACCCTTCTCTTTGGCATGACCGCGTTCGTGTACTTCTACCTTTGCACTCGAATCAATCCCCGCTTCTGGTTGGCCGCTGGAGTGGCCGGTGCTTGGATGGTGATGACCAAAAGCGTGGTGTCGGCGCTCCCGGTGTTTGCCGTGGTGATGGATCTGGCCTTGTCGAAGCGTCGGGTGGAGTTGAAAGGTCGATGGTTCTGGTCTGGAGTGGTCGTGACGGTTGCGCTGGCCGCCCCCTGGCATGTGGCGCAGAGCGTTCGGCACGCAGGGTTCTGGTCTGAATATCTGGGTTTCAATGTCTTGCAGCGGGCATCGAGTTCTCTCTTTGTGAAGGCCGACCCGTTGTTTTACTTTGGAGACCTCTTCGGCAACGAGGGGGTGTGGGGAGCGTTCCTGCTTGCCGGATTTGTCTGGAGTGCGGTGGCCTGGATTCGAGGAGAATCACGGGGGCGTCTGGGGGTCATCTGGGTGCTGGCCATCTGGATACCACTGAATGTCGCTTCGACTCGCATCTCGCATTACATGTTGCCCGCCTACCCTGCTCTTGCTTTGTGCATGGCCGTTGCCTACGACGGGCTGCTGGCTCGCTTGTCTCCGGGTTTCGCCTGGGTGATCCTGGGAGTCGTCCTCCTGTTTCTCCCCGTAAACAGCGGCTACGACCTGGCGGTGGCCGATTACTCGCCGGACCAGAAGCGATTTGCCGGGGTCGTCGAGGGACTGGGAGAGAGCGTCACCGACGTCGTCGCCCTCAATGTGTACGAGCTGTCCTTCTTCTTCTATTCCCACCGCCCGGTGGCGATGCTCACCACCGATCCGGGGTTCAAAGAGATCGTCGATTCGGCCCCCATCCTGGAACGAGTAAATGCCGCATCACTGGTTTCAAGCGATGAGTTGGCTCTGCGATCTCGAAAGCCCGGCTTTGTCTGCATCACCGAGGAGAGGCACCTCCCCCTCCTTTGCGGTGAAGGGATGAAGCGTTGCCTGCCCGGCGGAGACCTGGCGGTGATGCCGGGTTCTCTGCGGGTGCTCGTGGTTCCTGTGACTGGCGCTGGATTGTGACGGTCAGTGGGACGTTCTCCAGCCGAATTACGGCTCAGTATTTGTAGAACGCAAGGTTCCCTCTCGGAACCACCAAGTCAGCTTCAACATGCCATCCGGCAGCGGAAATCGAAGCACCGCAGGGTAGAAGATGTCTCGTCGCAGGAGCACTCCGCGGTCGTGGAGCACGTCCCTTTCGATGGAGCGTAGCGCCTTTACACTCTCGGCATCGTCAGGGTAGCCCATTTTCTGAAGGGCTTGTACGTCGAGTTGTGCGTTGGAACCGGAGAAGACGAAGGCATCTGCGGCCCGATCCTTCATCTCATGAAACTCGTTGACGACTTCCCATTGAACCTCCGGGTAATCCATCACAAGCAACGGATGGGGCAAAGCCAGAGCGGAGTCGAAGTCGTGGGTCTCGTTTCGGTTGCCCTGCTGCCAGACGGCCACCACCCTACCCCGCTCCACTTCGTCGAGTCGCGCCTGGAGGAACTCATATTCGACCTGGAAGGGATATCGATCGTTGGAGATGTCGTCCATGGGGGCATTGCGGTCAAAGAGAATCAGAGTTCCCAGCACGGTGAAAAGGGTTACACCGGCGACCACCCGTGGAGACGGGATGCTCTTTTTGTTCAACCATCCCATGAGCCGGTTTGCAGAGAGCCAGACAGCGTTTATTCCGGCTGCGGCCCACAGCGCCATGACGGCAAGGATTGGAAGGTCGTAGCGGGCCAGGATCAGATTCCAGGCCACGGATGGCTCGTGGAATGCGGACACGACTCGAGGCGCCACCAGGAGGTAGAAGGCGAGGACGGGGCCGAAGCGGGAGGGGCGTTTTGAAACGAGAACCCATAGTGCGTAGGGGACAAAGAGAAGGTAGAGGGCCTGGTTCAAGTGGTGTTCTCGAAGAAACTGCGTGGTGAGGACACCAAACCAGGATGTAATGTGTTCCGTGCTCCACTGGAAGGTTCCCATGCGGGTGGCCTCGGCGTGGAGGGTTCGAAGGGGAAGGGAAGCGCCCACAAGGACTGCCACGAGTCCGAGGAATCCGGCCACCTGAAGGAAGCGTCCTCGTTGCTCGTTGCTGCCAGTGCCAAAGAGGAGCGGGAGAACCAGGGGAGCAGGGGCGTATTCCGCACGAGTCCAGCCGACCATGGCGGCAGCGAGGAGGGCACCCATCCACCACAAAACGGCCCGAGAGCGAAGCGCTTCGACGTAACACAAAGCGGCCACAGAAAGGGCGAAGAGGGCGGTGATGTGCGTGGCGTCCGAGGCGCCCAGACGAATCTGGAGGGGATCCAGGGCCAGAAGAACGGCCCAGAGAAGCCCGGTCCAGGCCGGCCACCTGGGCGTGCCGTCGCTGTGGAAGCTGCGCATGGCGCTCAGGGAAAACAGGACAACAGTGGCGCTTGACGCCAGGATGTTCCAACCAAACACCCAGGCGCTTGATACCGGCAAGAGGGCTCCCAAGGCTCGAAAGAAGCCGGCAAACCCTCCGCTCCCAACGACGTCGGCGACTGGGAGGGCATCGGGGGCCTCCAGGGCGACATACCAGTTGGCCGGCAGGTGGGGTGCTTGTATGCGGAGTACCACCGCCACCCCTGCGATGATGGTCAGCACCAGGGCCAGCCCCCGGTGCTCCTTCAAGGACCACAGTGGGGCGATTGCCAGGGGCCAGAGGAAGAGCCAAAGGAGGGAAAATCCAACGGAATCCCACAGAAATGCAGCCAAGGCCCAGAGTGGGAGTGCAAAGAGGGCCAGCAGGAGCCACCGGGCGAGGGGACCGTCGGGGCGAAGACGAGGGGGAGGAGAACGCCAGGCGAGGCCGAGGGACACCAGCAGGGTCAGGAGGAGCCATCCCAGCAGTGCAAACCAGTGTCCCTGCTGGACGTCGATGGAGGATGTCTCCGGTTGTTGCTCTCCGTCGGGAGGGGCCAGATGAATGAGGCCGCAGCGGGGATCCGGGAGGGGATAGTCGCCGTGGTCTTTTCGATTCAAGAAGGAGACGACATTGTCAAACAGGGGAGCGATGAGATTCTCGTCGTCTGGGACGGCCTCGCTGGCGAGGTTCACGCACCAGGAACGAGTCCTTCCTCGGCACGAGTCATTGGACAGCGGAGTGACCTCGATGCGAAGGGGAGAGGCGTCAGGGGCCGAGAAGTAAAACCAGAACCCGGCGCCCCCGCTTGCGGTGAGCTTCGAAGTTGACGTGGCGGTGGAATCCAGGGTGTAGCTGGGATGACCGAAGTCGGTCTCCTGGAGCATCTCCGCCAGGTTTTTCAGGGAATCGGACTGGCGGCAGTCGGGGGCAGTTGTGTCCGCAGACAGGTGGCTTGGAGACACGAACAGGAGCATCAAAAGGAGTGAAAACCATCGCATTTTTGAATCTTCTCTCCAGCCGGGAAAACCCTGGAAACGCTTTGCCGAAAGCCATCCTCGCACACTGTAGACGGTGGGTAAAGGGCGAATCGACTGTTGCAATCTTGAGACAAAACCTTGAGAATCCCCGGGCAGGAGGGAACTCATGAAAATCACGGCCGGTTCGATGTTTCTTGCGGTGTTGCTCGTGTTGGGTTGCAGCTCTTCGGATGGGGACAAGGAGTCATCCAAGGATCTCCTCAGCGATGGAGTTGCGGACGTTCTTGTGGACACGACTTTGGATGGAACCGAAGTGCCCGACGGGGAGGACGGCGCTTCTGAAGTAGCGGAAGATGCCGGGACCGACTCTTTGGAAACAGACGTGGATGTGGTGGAAGATGCGGCGGATGTCGTTGTTCCACTGGAGATTCCCCATGCAATGTGTGGGATGCCTGACTACGAACTGCTCCCCGCTGACGAACTGGGAGAACTGGTGGATTGGGCGCCGATTCCGTTCTGGAATCTCGGTTCAGAGGATCTCGACAGCCTGCTCATCGCTGCCGGATACGACACCATGACGCCGGTGCCCTACGGGGTCAAGTTCTACAAGTATCGATACACGACTCAAGACCGGGGGCAGAAAGTGGAAGCCACCGCCATGCTCGGAATTCCCATCGGGGACGTACCCGAAGGTGGTTTCGTGACGGCCCTGAACACGCACGGCACAACCGGCCTGTCCGACCCATGTGCCCCGAGCTATCCGGGCAACGAGTTGGAAGGGGGAGCAGTTCCCGCATTGCTGTGTTCCCTGGGCTTTGTCATTGTGGCCCCGGACTACATTGGAATGAACGGAATGGGAGACCCTGCCACAGTGCGCCATGCTTACCTCGTGGGAGAGCAGGCAGCCATCGGCTCCTGGGACGCCGTGCGAGCCTCGAAGCTCCTCTTGGCGGAGATCGAAGATGCTCCGCCCCTGGATGGTCGGGTAGTCCCCTGGGGCGGCTCACAGGGAGGACATGCGGCCCTCTTTGCCGAACTCTACGCCCCGTACTACGCCCCGGAATTCGAAGTGCCAGCGGTTGTGGCGATGATTCCGCCGTTGAACCTGTTGCCTTTGTTCCAGGAGTCAGTGACGGACATCAAGTCGGGAACCGGTCTGCTGGGTTTCAGCCTGGCAGCGATGTGGCAATGGTACGGCGAACAAGGTTCTCTCACGGAGGTCTTCACCGACGAAGAGCCCCTGTTCTTTGCCTCGGAAGGTATCGAACTCATCTACCCGAAAGAAGAATGCAAAATTGAAGTGGATGTCGACGTCTCGCAAGCAACCATCGATATGCTCTTCACCCAGAACTTCATCGAAAAGGGGGGAGCTGGTGACTGGGACGCACTCGAGCCCTGGGGCTGCTTCTACAAGGAAAACAGTTTGCCGTTGACCTCAGTCAGCCCACTGCGGATGACCCCGACTCTGGTCATTTTCGGGGAAGAGGACGACTTGGTCTACACCCCTCCGATGCGACAAGAATTCGTCAACCTGTGCAATATGGGCTACCAGATGGACTACATGGAATGCGCCGCAGCAGGTCACACCGATGCGGCCCTCTGGTCCTTGCCCAACCAACTGGAATGGCTCCAAGCCAGACTGGCGGGTGAACCCATTCCCGAAAGCGAATTGTGCGTTCTGCAAGAGCCCTTCTGCTGTCCTGGAAGCCCGGAAGGAAAGTGCGACTAAACAGGGTCATCTTGACCAGCGATCATCCCCGTAGGCTGCGTCAGTCTC
>CALFHQ010000700.1 GCA_937876385.1 uncultured Pseudomonadota bacterium | reverse complement strand
CACATGGTGGCCCCGTGGTCCTTGGCGGATTCGCAGATGGCTTCCAGTTGATGGAAGTTCTTCTTGTTCACGGTAGTCAAGACTCCGACTTTGACTCCAGCGCGGGTGAATCGCTCGATGGAGTCCAGGGTCTTCTGGTAGGTTCCAGCGCCGCGGGTCCAATTGTGAACCTCTTCCAGTCCGTCGATGCTCATTCCGACGTTGGACATGCCGGAATCCCGGGCCCTCAAGGCGACATCCTGAGCGGTTGCCTCGTCTTTGTACACGCCGTTGGTGACAATGTTTACCAGCACCCCGTGGGAGCGGATTCGCTGGGCCAGGACATCCCATCCCTTCTTTGCGGTGGGTTCTCCCCCAGACAGCGTCACCAATTCACACCCCAGTTCCGCCAATTCGTCTGCCACCCGAAGGTTCTCCTCCAGGGTCAACTCGTTGGTTCTAGCTTCACCGGCCCTGGAGCCGCAGTGGCGGCATCGAAGGTTGCACGCCAGGGTCAGTTCCCAGACACAGTTTCGAGGGCGCCAATCGTTGGCGTCTACACGTCTGGCAGCTTCTTCGGGAGTCATCTGAGGTCTGTCCATGGGGTTTTCCTCCTTGCAAATGGCCCCCTTGAGGAAACTGAGGGCCCCCTAAAATCTATCGTCCAGAGGAACAGGATACCGTGTGTCGATGGGCAACGCAACGACTGCTCTCAAGTGTGGAAAGGTTCTACAGGTTCGGCGTTGGAGCGACCGTCTGGAGTCAGGGTTGGAGGAGAATTTTTGTCGCCACGGCCAACAGGACCAACCCGCCGAGAATCTCCATGCGGCTTCCAAAGAGGCGCCCCAGGCGGGAGCCGAGGATCAGTCCGAGGTGGGTCATCCCTCCGGCTACCAGTCCGATGATGAGGATCGGAGTCCAGATATTGACTTCGAGCACCGCGAAGCTCAATCCAACAGCCAGCGCGTCAATGCTCGTGGCCACCGAGAGTCCCACGAGGCTGGCACCCCGGGTGGGATCGCGGCGAGGCTCTGCCGCCCCCTGTTTGAAATCAAATCCCTCCCAGATCGCTCGAAGTGCAATCAGAGTCAGCAGGACAAAGGCGACGGTATTTCCCCACTTCACCAGCGGTGCCGCCAGAGTGCGTCCGACACTCCACCCCAGGATGGGCATCAGTGCTTGGAACAGGGCAAAATGGAAGGCCAGTCGGAAGGTCTGTCGTCTGGAGACGGTTTTCAGTGAGAGGCTCGTGCCGATGGCCACTGCGAAGGCATCCATGGCGAGGGCGAAAGCGATGGTGAAGAGAACGGTCCAGGACATCTTCAACTCCCATCGGGGAGATCACGTAGACTGGGAGAATTGGGCCGAATCAATGGTTAGCCCTCTGCGGCTTCGTCCTTTCGCAGGCAGCACGATTTGTACTTCTTTCCCGAGCCACAGTGGCAGGGATCGTTTCGGCCGAGTTTCGGTTGATCTCTACGGACTGTCTTTGGTTTGGAGGGAGCGGCCCCGGCCTGCTGCCCCGCTGCCTGGCCATGAACGTACTCCATCCGTTGCTTTCTTCGCAGGGACTTGAGTCGCTCGATTTCCTGCTCGTTGCGCACCTCGACTCGCATGAGGTGCTCCACGAGGTTGTGCCGGATGCGTGACAACATGTCGGCGAAGATCGTGTAGCCCTCTTTCTTGTACAGAACCTTCGGGTCTTTCTGCGCATAGGCAGAGAGGTACACTCCGTCCTTCAAGTGGTCCATGTCGAGGAGGTGGGCCCGCCACTGCTTGTCCAACTCTCGCATGTACCGTTCCTGCTCGTAGAATCGCCACTTGGTGGACGCATTCTCCAGACCGCCTTCACGGGTTTCCCCTTCCAATTCGCGGGTCTCTGCCAGGGCATTCATGATGTGCTGGCGCCGGTCCTTGTAGAAAGCCTGGATCTGGTTTGCGGCTGATTCCTCCAGAGCCTCGAATTCTCGGTCGACTCCGGTGAAATCGGGGACGGTGGTGAACACGGCCCGCAGGTTCTCCTTGAGGGCGTCCAGGTCCCACTCTTCCGGGGCGACGTGTTCGGGACAGGATTCCGACGTGATGTCGTAAACCACTTCCTCGATGGCGTCGTCCACCATCTCATAGATGCGGGTTCCTTCCATGACCCGCTGGCGCAGGTCGTAAATGGTCATTCGCTGTTGGTTGAGAACGTTGTCGAACTCCAGGAGGTTCTTTCGAATGCCGAAGTTCTGCTCTTCCACTCGAATCTGGGCCTTTTCAATTGCTCGAGAGACCATCTTGTGCTCGATGGGCTCGTCTTCCGGCACCTTCAACCAATCCATGATGGACTGAATTCGGTCTCCGCCAAAGATGCGAAGCAGGTCGTCTTCGAGGGAGAGGAAGAACCTCGCTCCACCCGGGTCACCCTGTCTGGCTGCACGCCCTCGAAGCTGGTTGTCGATTCGGCGACTCTCGTGACGTTCGGTACCGAGAATCAGCAATCCTCCGGCCTTCAGGACCTCCTCCCGCTCGGCTTGGCATCGCTCCTTGAAGAATTCCAACGCCTTGTCGAAGGCTTCTCCGGATTCGGCTCCGGTCTTGGCTTTGGCCAGCGCCTCGGCGTTTCCACCCAGCACAATGTCGGTTCCTCGCCCGGCCATGTTGGTGGAGATCGTGATGGCCCCTTTTCGCCCGGCCTGGGAAACGTACTCGGCTTCCTTGGCGTGGTGTTTGGCGTTGAGGACATGGTGTGGAACACCTTTGGCCTTCAACATCTTCGCCACGAGCTCGGACTTCTCCACCGAAATCGTACCCACCAGAACCGGCTGGCCACGCTCGTGGCAGTCCATGATGTGGGCCACCGCCGCACGGAATTTCTCCCGCTCGGTCTTGTAAACGGTGTCGTTGTTGTCGACACGTTGGTTGGGTTGGTTGGTGGGGATGATGGTCACTTCCAACTCGTATGTCTTTCTAAACTCCTCGGCTTCGGTGTCAGCCGAACCCGTCATTCCTGCCAACTTCCCATACATGCGAAACAGGTTCTGGAAGGTAACCGTCGCCAGGGTCTGGTTCTCTTCCTCGATCTTCACACCCTCTTTGGCTTCCACGGCCTGATGCAGCCCGTCACTCCAGCGACGACCCGGCATTTTTCGTCCGGTGAATTCGTCGATGATGATGACCTTTCCTTCTTCCACCAGGTAGTTCACGTCCCGCTTGAACAAGGTGTGGGCTCGCAACGCCTGGTTGACGTGGTGGAGCCATTCAATGTTGTCTGGTTCGTAGAGGTTGCCCACCTGAAGGCGCCTCTCCAGTTTGTCCACCCCGGTTTCGGTGAGGGAGACAGAGGAACTCTTCTCGTCCACCACGAAGTCCTGGTCCTTCTTTAGGAATGGAATGAGGGAGTTGACCTTGTAGTACTTGTCGGTGGATTCGTCGGAAGGTCCCGAAATAATGAGGGGAGTTCGGGCCTCGTCGATGAGGATGGAGTCCACTTCGTCGACGATGACGTAGTTGAAAATCTTGTACCGCTCTTTCTCGGTGAGCTTGTCGGGGTTCTCCGGCCAGTAGTAGCGATGGACCATGTTTTTGAGTTCGAACTTCATGTTGTCACGAAGGTAGTCGAACCCGAACTCGTTGTTGGTTCCATACGTCACGTCGGCTCGATAGGCGGCCTGTCGCTCCTCGTCTTCCTTTCCATGAACCACTGTGTCCACGGTGAGCCCCATGAAATTGTAGACCTGCCCCATCCACTCTGCGTCTCGGCTGGCCAGGTAGTCGTTCACCGTGACCACGTGAACACCCTTTCCTTCCAGGGCGTTGAGGTACACAGCGAGGGTCGCCACCAGGGTCTTACCTTCACCGGTCTTCATTTCAGCGATGCGCCCCTCGTGGAGGGTGATTCCACCAACGAGCTGCACATCGTAGTGGCGCATACCGAGTACTCGCCAGGCTGCTTCACGCATGGTAGCGAAGGCTTCGGGGAGGATGTCGTCCAGGGTCTCTCCTTTGCCCAGCCGCTCACGAAACTCCACAGTCTTCGCCTGGAGTTGCTCGTCGCTCAACGCCTTCATAGAAGGTTCCAGCGCGTTGATTTGCTCCACGACAGGCTGGATCTTTTTCAGATAACGGTCGTTTGCCGTTCCTAGAACCTTCTGGAGAACCTTACCGAATACCGACATGATCGTTCCTCTAAACTGTGTATTGTGCTTGCCTCGAGAGGGTGCCCTCGGGGTAAGTTTCACTGAATGTATGTGGAAGAACCCTTCTCGTCAACCTCATCGGGGCTACAACAATCCGTTTCGACCGGACTCTGATTCTAGATTT
>CALFHQ010000699.1 GCA_937876385.1 uncultured Pseudomonadota bacterium | reverse complement strand
GGCACACCGGGTCTTCTACGATGGACTCGACGACGTCATTGACATAGGCGGGGGTGCACAGTCGCGGGTACTTTCGTTCCAGGATGGCACGCACGATCTCCCGGGCCCGATCCCGAGGAAGCTGGGTCTCGGCCGACAGCGGGTCGAAGACGAGATAGGGCGGGTCCTCTTCCCCCGGCTTGACGGGTGTTTCATACCGGGTCCCGGCGATGGGGCGGGCGCCGAACCGTTCGTAGAAGCGCAACCTGGCTCGATTCTGGGCCCGGGTTTTGGGGTCCGGGCTCAAAGCGGGGTCGTCGGGCAAGCACTCCATGAAAATGCCGATGGCTCCCTGGGTTTGGGCTTCCTCCTGCACCCTCTGGTAGAGTGCACCCCCGATGCCGCCTCCAGTTCGGGCAAAACCCGCAGAGAGGAAGTCCAGGAAGCAGAAGTTCAGTTGGGCCTCGTGGAGCACCACAGCGCACCCCAGCACCTTGCGTTGGGAGCTTTCGGCCACAAGGACGATGGTGCGGAATCGGTATCGAAGGGGATTTTGCAGGCGAGCGGGAAGCTTGCTGTGTTCTTTCTTTGGGATTTCAGAGAATTGGCTGGCAAGAATCTCCTGGACAGACTTGATGGCTGCCTGATCGATGGGGAGAACGGTTTCATAGATTCGCCGGATTCTGAACATGGGAGTTTCCCTCGAGCCGGGCGTCACCGGTGAGGAGCAAGTCGGCGACAAAAATGGTGCAAGTTCTCACCAGCGAAGCATGGCACATCCCTGTCAACGGGGATAGCCGGAAAGGGCATTGTAAGGACATAATGTGGACCCTTGTCCACGGCCCCGTTTCGCGGTGCCAAGGCATTGAAATAGCGGGCAGTGGGCCCTCTGGTCCGACTCGAGCCAGCCGCTTTGACAAGTGTGAGACCGTGTGCCAAGCTGGCCGAGTCGAAATAGATGAACAGAACGAGGAAAACGCCCATGAAAAGAACTCTGCTGTTGCTCGGTTTGCTGTCCACCCTCTTGCTTTCATCCTCCGTTTTGGCCAAGCCCGGGTCCGATAAACTGTGGGGGAAGTTCAACGAGGTCTTGTCGAAGACCTTGACCCTGGAGTTGGAGATCGAAGTCAGCGACTTCAAACACACGGTCACCTTTGCGACGGCTACCGACTACGTGAAACTGAGCCGTTCCGTGGATGGATGCAACATCTCTCTACAAAGTTGGATTCGCGAGAGCGACGACGCCTTCGTCCTCCAAGTCCAGTGTGACGTCTACTGCGGACAAGGGAAGAGCTCCGGTGGGGTTGGTGTCGGTGGTGACTTCAGTGCGACCTTGAAGAAGGGGGATGAGGCCGTCCTGCTCAAGGACAAAGGCGCCAGCTTCACTATCCGACTCAAAAACGCCCGCTGACCTTCAGTCACCCTTCCAGAGGCTACTTGTTCCCCTCGTGTACTCAGTCCAGAATGTTGGAGTGAAGGTTTGACTGTAATGACAGCCAGTTACACGCAGTCCGGGTCATCTGGACAGCAGACCATGGGGTGGGGTCCGGCTTCTTCTGAGCCGCTGCCTGTCACCGAGACGGTTTCGTCGGTGCATTGATTTGCGAGGGGAACGCACACCTTTGTGCCATCGTCTGAATCGCTGCAGTACTCACACGAGTTGCCGGTGTATTCAAAGGAATAGGTGAAGGTCATGATGCCCGGGGCGTCGCAGGAGGCCGGCCCTGCATCACAGATACTTACGTTCACCCCCACATCGCCACCGTCTACCGAGAAGGGCACCGGCTTGCCGTCGCACACAATGCTCCCGCTCCAACACACGGTATCCCAGAAAGTGACCTCGGCCACGACCTGCTTTTGACACGGAGGGGTAGAATCTGTGGCCATTTCCCCCTGAACGTCCTCAGTCGTCTGGTCTTCTTCCGTTGAATCGCACGCTGCCAGATGCAACGACAGCACCAACGCCATTGCCAACAATTTCCCACTGCGATTGTTCATGGTCTCCTCACGAAAAGAAGGGGAGGGCAATTTCAGGCCGTTTCCCAATAAACTGCAACGATGTGAAAATAGTACTGGAATCACGGCGGGTGTGTCAAACAGGCTGGATTGGCCGGGGTGCAGATCAGGCGAGCTTGACCAGCATCTTCCCTTTGTTCTGGCCGTGGAACAGGCCGATGAAGGCGACCGGTGCGTTCTCGATTCCTTCCATCACGGTTTCTTCGAACTTCATCTTTCCCTCTGCGAGCCATCCCGCCATGTCCTTCATGAATTGGGGTTGCAGGTCAGTGTTGCTCGAAACGATGAAGCCCTTGAGTTGGAGCTGTTTGCCGATGATCTGCATGAGATTGTTCGGCCCCGGGGTAGGGGTTGTGTCGTTGTATTGGGAGATCATGCCGCACATGGCGAAGCGAGCAAAGGGGCGGGCGACTTCGATGGCCGCTTGAAGGTGGTCTCCACCGACGTTGTCAAAATAAACGTCGATGCCGTCCGGCGCTGCGTTGCGTAACGCGTTGAGGAGACCTTCGTAGTTGCCGGCCTCCCGATAGTCGATGCATTCGTCGGCACCCAGGCTCTTCACCAAATCAACTTTCTCGGGCCCTCCCGCCGACCCGATGACGGTGCAGCCCTTGATCTTGGCGATTTGAACAACGGTGGAGCCAACAGCTCCGGCCGCTCCAGAGACAAACACGATGTCCCCTTCTTTTAGCTCTGCAACCCGCAGGAGCCCGGCATAGGCAGTGAGCCCCGGCATCCCCGCTATGCCCAGAAAGGCACTCTCGGGCAGGCCGGTATTTGACGGGAGCTTAGTGGCCATTGCTGCCTTTGGTGCGGCTGTCCAGGCTTCCCGCCATCCGGCCATTGACAACACTAGGTCGCCTTCTTTGAAATCGGGATGTTTCGAGGCGGTAACATGGCCAACGGCCCCCCCTTGCAGCGTCTTGCCAATCTTGAAAGGAGGGATGTAGCTCTTGCGGTCAATCATCCGACCGCGCATGTACGGATCCACAGACATCCAGGTGTTCTTGACCTGGATTTCGCCCTCCTTTGGGGCAGGCACTTCGTCGGTGGTCATGTCGAAAGCGTCGAGGGTCGGCTCGCCTACCGGGCGGTTGGCCAATACCCAGTTGCGGGAAATCAGTGTGGTCATGGTGAGTCCTCCAGGTTTCCGTCCGGCATCAACATGTAAACGGTTCCCACCATTGGAAAGGGGGGGGACGCAGTGTCTGGGGAACCTCGCCCGTCAAGGGCCACGTTGAGCTCCTCTTTTAACCGCCTTGTTTCTCAAAGAGCGAGGATTCGTCGGGCTCTATCTCAGCCCCGCCGTCAGTTGGTGCCCCCGGTTGCCCGCGAATATCCATCTGGGCTTGGTCCCTGTGGGTCTCACAAAAGCTTCGTGTTTGATACTTGAAGCGTTAAGGGTAAAATCCGAGCGCATCACAACCGTGAGGGACTCATGCGCACATCATTCTTGCTCGTGTCTTTGCTGGTCCTGTCAGCTTGCGGCGTTGCCGGAAGGGGTGCGAGGACGGATCAGCGCCAAGCGCAGGACATCACAGCAGACATCGAACTGGCTGACAGCTCAGGCTCTGTGGACACTTCTGTGGACACGAGCCGGGATGATTTCCGTGGTTCGGTGGACAGTTCCGTAGACACCCCGGCGCCGCAAGACACCCTGGCCGAAGTGGACTTACAGTCTTTGGACACTGCGGCCGATCCCTGGGCGCCCCTCAGACAGGCGGTGGACGACAGCGATTTGGACAACGTGACCCTGATCATCGGGACAGCCGACGGGGTGGCCTTTGTTCACGAGAAGGGGGACTCTTCCCAGTCGAAGGTCTATCCCCTGGCGTCGGCCTCGAAGTGGCTCAGCGCCATGGTGCTGCTGAAGCTCGCCGAACAGGAGGTGATCG